>CAWVWD010000013.1:0-20214 GCA_963933585.1 uncultured Saprospiraceae bacterium | reverse complement strand
GCGTAAATTCGTAGTGGTATTTAATTTGACTTTATCAATAAATATATTTAATATAACACTAGCACGGTTGCTTTCTAATCCTAAAGAAATACTATTATTCATATGTTCAAAATTTCGTCTTCTATGAGAAAACTATTTACTAAAATTTTCATGCTAATTCTTACAATTAGCCTGTCATCAGTGGCTTTTGGGCAAACTATTGATTTGGTAGTTGTATCGGCTAATCCAACGAATTGTTCAAATACAGCAGTTACTGTAGATGCAACACAGCTTTGTATTAATCATATTTACAATGGAATGAGTAGCTCTACTACTGGGAATATAATTACGGTTATTTTAGATTGGAGTACTCCTGGACCGATTTGTTTAGGTGCATTAGCATTTATTAGTGGCACGGAGAACTTAGGAAATGTGGCGAGTGGAACATATATCTTGAATGTAGAAACTTATCTCGATGGAACGGTACAAAATAGTTCAACACAGCAACTTATCGTTGCTTCATGTTGTCCTGTTCAATCGGTTGTTCAAGGTCCAAACAATATCTGTACTGGTGAAAGTATGACACTCTATAATAATTCGGCTAATGCCACAAGTAGTTACTGGACTTTAAATGGTGTAAATATCTCCACAAGTGATTCATTACCAATTATTGCACCAGCGGTAGGTTCTTATCTTTATCAATTAGTATCTACTGATGGAAATTGTACAGATAGTGTAAGTCATTCATTAACAGTAAATAATTATCCAACGGTTGATTTAGGACTGGATACGTCAGTGTGTGTGGGTCAGTCTGTTATGCTTAATGGCAGTACATCCGGAGCAACAGGTTATCAATGGAGTACCGGTACGACTTCTTCAACTTTGACAGTGACTGGCGCTGGTACTTATTCGGTTGTGGTCTCTATTAATGGTTGTACGAGTACAGATGCTATAGTGGTAGGTTCTGTTCCGACACCAGTTTTTACGTTACCTACGTCAGCCGCAGTTTGTGAAGGTATTCCTGTCGTCTTAGATGGAACGGTTAATGATCCAAACGTGACTTACACTTGGAGTAATGGTGCTATAACGCCAATGATTACCGTAACTACAAGCGGCACTTATAACTTGACCACTACAAACAGTTTTAATTGTGCTCATTCAGATGGGACAATTATCGTCATAGAAAGTTTACCAATTCCAAACCTCGGTGGAGATACAACGCTTTGTGAAGGAGAAACTTTACAACTCAATGGTAGTATTGCTGGAATTGCAAATTATTCATGGAGTACAGGAGCGACAACTGCAGGGCTTTTAGTAGACACGGCGGGAACTTATATCGTTACTTTAACAAGTGATAATGGTTGTGTTGGAACAGATAATATAATTATTGATTACTCTGTAATTGAATTTGACTGGGGAACTGGACTTGATATCGCAATTTCTAATCCTTTGACTTTGGATGCAGGAAATACTGGCTCTACTTACTTATGGAACACAGGTGAAACAACACAAACGATTAGTACAGATTCAGCTGGAACTTATACGGTCACCGTAACAACGGCATTTGATTGTACAGAAGGTAGTTCTGTTGTAGTTGTTAATTCAACGGGAACTAAGAATCAGTTAGAAGATAAGGTGAAAGTATTCCCGAACCCTGCACAGAATTTTTTAGTGGTTGAGCACAATAGTTTGAATTTACAAAGAGCAATTATTATAAATGCTTATGGCCAAATTGTAAATCAAGTGACAATTCAGAATAATAATAAAATTTCAGTTGCTGATTTGGCGAGTGGTTTCTACTTCATTCAATTCCAAGATAAAAATGGTGAATTAGTCGGAACGACACGATTTATCAAACAGTAACTATTTTTGAATGAGGCGTTATAAATGATAAATTTTCACTAGAAGACCGTTAGACGAATGATCGTTTGACGGTCTTTTCGTTTTATAAATTGCCAAACAAATGACATACGATAATTCTCATCGGCTGTTTATTCTCATATTTTCCTACCTTCTCATTATAATGTATGATTGAACTTGTCTGTATCGGGCAAATTTATTCGATAAGCTGACACTGAACTTTAGCTTATACTTTAAAAGGTGGTTTGAGAAGTTCGCTATTGACGGGTTTGATTCAGGTGATACTTTTTGGCATGTTACTTTTTATCATTTTAGGTATTATTTTACCAATGAAAAGCAATGATGTCGGAGCATTTGTAAGTTCAGGTGAATGGACGATGGCAGGCGGATTAAGTTTACTTTTTGTGGCTTTGATTCAATCTTTTAGTTATCCGTTTCATAATCCAGTTTTGACAGATAGAGGTTTTATTGTGTCTCCAAAAGTTACTTTGAAGCGTTTTATTATTGCGACTTTTATTGGTGCAATTTATATTTTATTATTTTCGTTTGTCGGAACTTTTGCACAGGGGGAATTGATAACGTTATCGGCACTATAAATTTGAACTACAAAAGTCATAAAAAAAGCATAAAAGAGACTAATTTTAGTTTTGCCAAAATCAAAAACTCATATCTTTTTTCATGACTTTTATGATTCAATCTTCATTTTCAATAAACGAATAATTAAGTCTGAATCGCACCTAAATTAAATCGTTCAATCGGAGCATTATTTGCGGCTTCGATTCCCATTGAAATCCATTTTCGAGTATCGATAGGATCAATAATCGCATCAACCCAAAGCCTTGAAGCTGCATAATAAGGTGAAGTTTGTGCATCGTATCGAGCTGTTATTTTATCCAAAAGTTCCTTTTCAGCTTCTGGCGTAATTTCCTCCCCTTTTGATTTTAAAGACGCCTTTTGAATTTGTAATAAAACCTTTGCAGCTTGAGTTCCGCCCATTACAGCGATTTTTGCAGTTGGCCAAGCCACTATTAATCGAGGATCATAAGCCTTTCCACACATCGCATAATTTCCCGCTCCGTAAGAGTTTCCCATCACAACGCTGAATTTTGGAACGGTAGAATTAGCAACCGCATTGACCATTTTTGCACCATCTTTAATAATGCCGCCGTGTTCCGAACGTGTTCCGACCATAAAACCAGTTACATCGTGTAAAAAGACTAATGGAATTTTCTTTTGGTTGCAATTCATCACAAATCGAGCAGCTTTATCGGCTGAATCTGAATAAATTACGCCACCAAATTGTAACTCTCCTTTTTTGTTTTTCACAACTTGTCGATTATTCGCCACAATTCCGACTGCCCAGCCATCAACTCTTGCGTAAGCACAAATAATCGTTTTTCCGTAACCTTCTTTATACTGAACAATATCGGAATCATCAACTAAACGCTTAATTACTTCCAAAGAATCATAAGGTTTAGAAGAAACTCGGGGGAAAAGTCCATAAATCTCTTTCGGATTAAATTTAGGTTTGACGGATTTCGCACGATCAAATCCTGCTTTATCGAAATGCCCCACTTTATCCATTAATTTACGAATAGTATCCAAACACGTTTTTTCATCTGGCATTTTATAATCCGTTACACCAGAAATTTCCGACTGTGTCGTCGCTCCACCAAGTGTTTCTTGATCAACCGTTTCACCAATTGCCGCTTTTACCAAATAAGGACCCGCCAAGAAAATAGAACCTGTTCCCTCCACAATCAATGCTTCATCGGACATAATCGGCAGATAAGCACCTCCTGCGACACAACTTCCCATGATTGCTGCAATCTGAACAATTCCCATACTTGACATTCGAGCATTATTTCGGAACATTCGTCCAAAATGTTCTTTATCAGGAAATATTTCATCTTGCATAGGTAAATAAACACCGGCACTATCGACCAAATAAATAATCGGTAAACGATTTTCCATTGCAATCTCTTGTGCTCGAAGATTCTTTTTGGCAGTTATTGGAAACCAAGCACCGGCTTTTACGGTTGCATCATTTGCCACTACTATACATTGTCTTCCTTCAACATAACCAATTACAACAATAACGCCTCCAGCCGGACAGCCACCATGTTCTTCATACATTCCTTCTCCGACAATCGCACCAACTTCAATAGATTCTGTATGGTCATCTAAAAGGTAATCAATACGTTCACGAGCCGTTAACTTACCTTTTTTGTGTAATTTATCTATCTTTTTTTGTCCGCCGCCGAGTGCAATCGCATTAAACTTGTGTCTTAGTTTAGCGACGGCAAGCTGCATTGCGTCCTCATTTTTGTTAAACTCTAAATCCATAGTTTTATTTATTGTTAGTGTTTGTATTTTATCTCTTGTATTAGTTTGATTTTAAATTGATAATTTTGTAAATCATGAAAAATAATCTTTTAACGAAACATCGACAAGGTTTTTCGTATAAATTGAAGGTGAAATGCTGATTTAATTAAAAAAATTAGATTCTATAACCGTCTTATCAGTAAAAACACAATTTACAAAAATTGTTTAGGTTGCAAGTTGCTAAACGATATACAAAGTTGAAAATTGTAATAAAAGTTGATATTTAAATTAACTAACGAGAACAGGTATTTTTTATATGGTTATATGTATCCTTACCTTATATTGGTTATATTTATTTTTTATAAATGTATAGTGGTTTTGACAAATTAGAAGTTGAATAATATACAGCGACACATAAAAACATGAGTAATGAAACCGAATAATATATACATTATTTTCTTTCTATTAATGACGATTCAGTCGATTGGTCAGGATGCAAACTTTTCACAATTCTATCACGCACCAACTATCTTTAATGCGGCAGAGACCGGTTATCGTTCGATGGGCGGAAAGTTCCGGATTAATGGTGTTCATAAAAGTTTTGGAGGAGGATTTCAAACAACAAGTCTTGCATTTGACGGAACGGTTGATTGGCAAGATAAGAGTTTTATGGGATTGGGAGGAGCGATTATTCAAGATAGAACGGAAAGTGGCGGATTTCGAAATTTGACTATTCTCGGAGGAGTTGGATTACACTTTGCACTTGACAAAAAGGATAAACATTATTTATCAATAGGTACTCAAGTAGGAGTCGTGAATAATCAATTGCGAACAGAAAAATTACGTTTTGAAAGTGATATTTTAGGTGGAGAAAGTGAATCGTTTATTGAAACGAATTTAATTAATATGGATAGTCGTTTTGGGATGATTTATTCATACTTTCCATCAGAATATATTCAAGTAAAACTGGGGACAGGTGTGAATCATATAATATCTTTTTCGGATAAATTTATCACAACGTACTCTGAAACAAAGACACAATTTGCAGTTTATTTTGACTATAATCAGCAGTTTGAGAAATGGTGGATTAATCCGCATATCATTTATATGAGCCAAGGAACATTTGATCAAACACTTATTGGATGTACGGTTACAAGGTGTTTTAACGAAAAAGGAGTGTCTGTAGGAGCGAGTTATCGTTCTCCATCATTATTTTCACTTAATAATATGAATGCAAATAACATTTTGGTCTTGGTTGCTGGTTTTTCATTTAGTAGCGGAACTCGAGTTTATGCAAGTTTTGACCAAAGCCTTTCAAAGCTAAATAATAGTTTGAATAATAATTTAGGAAACTTAGAATTGGGTTTTCAATATATTATCAATTCTGCGAATAATAGGAGAACGGTCTCTCCAAATATGTTACGGAATCAAGGGAATTAATAGGAATAATGAGTTATAAACTAACTTTCCCCTAAATAGCAGGTGAATTATTGACGCTCTAACGGAGTAATACTAAATTAAACTTTGGTAATAAAAAAACGCCAAATCGAGGATAAGTTCTTGATTTGGCGTTTTGTGTTTTGAAACTAAAAATTCGCTATTGCGATTATTTGCTACCGTTTTTTACTTCGTAATATTTCGCATGGCCAATTCCAAAATCGCTAAAGAGAGGAAGTAATCTTCTTCTCTTTTCTGCATTGGTGCTAATAATTCAAAAGCACGAGGAACTTCTTTATCCGTTTTATCTGGATTTAGGAGACTTCCTTTTTCTTTATTATCAACCAAAATTGGTGTTGAAAATTCTTGTTTGTCAGATTTTATTTGTGCAACACCTCTCTTATCTGGAGTGTACAAAACTCCGTTTGTTCGCAATAAACCTAATGGTTCATTATTCATATAAATCTGAATTCCCTTTTTACGAACTCGATAAATGTATTCCCGATTAGATGTTTTAGCAATCAAAACCGCATTGTTTTGTTGTACATATTTCTTATAAGAATACTGAACCATTGGCTCTTGATAGATAGATAACAGCGTTCCTTCTATCGTTTTTGTACCTCGCTTATTGATTTTTTGTTCTACTTCATTTAGAGATAATAACTCCATTTCTTCTTTATTCCAGGGGACTAAGTCTTGGTTTCGGGCAGCCAAACCTAAACGGAAATTATCGACATCTTTTTTGACATTTTTTTTATTTGGTTGATAATTCTTTATCATACTAAAAAGGCGACGAGCTGCAAATGATATGAAACTTATCATTGCAACCAATATTATCAATCTTATTATTACTTGAATCATTTTATCTACTATTTATATTGTGGCGTTGAGTTTATTCGACTACTAACAAAAATACATTAACTGACGAATGAATTCGTCAGTACAAAAAAAATTATAAAGCAAAATAACAGTTCAGATTCAATATATTCCAATTGAATCAAAGTTATTTTAAAAAAAATGGATAGACGAATCTATTTCGGCGATGTAGTTATAAATGACAAAGTGTAAAAAGTGTAAGTATTTCGTTTCACCGTAAAATGAATCGTTTATCAAAAGTTAAGTTACTTTATTTCAAAAAACTGTAACTTTCTAAAAACGAATCGTTAGGAAGTTAAATCATTTAATAAAATTATAAATCATGAAAAAGATAACTTACGTATTAGCACTTTTGGTATTTATTGCACTGCAAAGTTGCAAAAATGAAAGTAAGAATGAGGTTTCTAAATCCTTGGATGATGATGCGATTATTGTCGAAAATCAAGTAAAAAAGAATAGTGTTACTCCGCCTTTTGAAGGTGTCGATGTACCTTTTTCGAAATATACTGTTGATGTAGAAAAGGGGAAAACGATTCAGACCGAAACAGGAACTGTAATTATCATTCCAAAAGGTGCTTTTAAGGATGCTGATGGAAATTCTGTGAAAGGAAAAGTTGATATTACTTATCGTGAGTTTCACGATGCAGCTGCGATTATCGCAAGTGGTATTCCAATGACAAATTCGGAAGGAGATAAGTATATGGAAACTGCCGGAATGTTTGAAATTAATGGGTCACAAAATGGTCAAGAAATTGCTATCGCTGATGATAAAGCGATTGAAGTAAAAATGGGCTCTTTCGTGGAAGGTGAAAACTTTGATTTTTTTTATTTTGACAAAAAAGAATGTAACTGGGAAACTAAAGGAACTGCGAAACCTGAGCCTAATATGGCTAAATTAACTAAGGTTAAGGACTTACCAAAAGTACCAAATCAACCAGCAAAACCAACTAAATTTAACGAAGATGCTTTTGTTTTTGATTTAGATATTAATTACGAAACGTTTCCCGAATTACGTGCTTATCACGGTGTTGTTTGGCAATATGACGGACAAGGCAAAAATAATCCAAAAATAAATTCTTGGGTTTTTCAAGAAAATTGGGCAAGTGTGAATGTGAGTCCTGTTCAGCCTGAATTTGGAAAGTATGAATTGATTTTGAAAAATAGTAAAAAAACGTTCAAAACGAATGTGACACCTACTTTGAAAGGAATGGATTATGATAAAGCGATTGCGTCATTTAAAAATAAAAATGAAGAATATAAGCGATTAAAAGAGGCGAGAGTTCAAGAAGAAACTCGTTTATCTAGTGAAGCTGATTTATTGAGAACGTTCGCAGTGAATAATTTTGGTATTCATAACTGGGATATTTGGAAGCGTCCAAATCGTAAAAAATGTCTAGCAAGTTTCGATTTTGGTCAAGAAGCAGATAAATATATTAATAAAATTAGCGTTTTCTTAGTGACTGGTGCGAATCGTTCGGTTGTTCGTTATACTCCGAGTGATTTTAGTAAATTCTCGTTTGATCCAAGCCAGAGTAATTTGTTAATCGCTGTTTTGCCAGGAAATAAAGTCGCTTATTTTAAACCTGAAGATTTCAAAAATATAGATTTAACAATGCTTTCAGAACAGCAAACTTATACTTTCAAAATGACGGTTGAAGCGGATGCGGTTGTTTCTATTGGCGATTTGGAAAGCATTATTGCGAGAATATCTTAAATAGATACTTTTCTTAACTCCCGTTTTTCGAAATTTCGGAGCAAGCTGTTCCTCATTTATCGGTGGACGGGTGCTTCGGTTGTCGTATAATCGTTTTAGCCTTTTGTTGGATAGCATCTTTTTTATGGAATGGTTTTCCATCAAGCGACGTATTTATCAAGTGACTAAAAGGAACATCCAGCAAGGCGAAGTCGTCCGTCCACCGTTTTTATTTATCAAAATCCAAAATCCAAAATCCAAAATCTGCCATGAAACACTTGTTCGCTCTATTTTTTGCATTGCTTTTATTCAGTCATTTAGCGGAAGCCCAACTTGTTTTTCCTGTTAAACAAGATGGTAAGTGGGGATTAATTGATAAAAAGGGAGAAATATTTTTGTCGCCGACTTATGATGCAATCGGCAAAATGGATGCGTTTGGTTATGCGATTATTCAAACGAAAGATAAGATTGGAATAATTAATCAAAATGGGCAAGTCGTACTTTCTCCTCGTTTTCAAGGTGTTAAAGTAATTGATAATGGATTATTTGCAGTATAAGAAGCGGATCACTGGACAATTATTAATGCAGCGCAACAGCCAATTCTTACCGAAAGATATAGTAAAATTGAGCTATTAGAAAATGGGATAGTTGGAATCTGTTTAGTGATCATATAATTCGAATCACGAAGAAAGGAAAAATTAGATTATATAATTTCAATACGCGTAAATTTATTACGGATAAAGAATATCATAATTATATTCCTTACGGCGATACCGAAATCATCGTTCGGAAAGGTAGAGAAATTGGTTTGATTAGTATCGAAGGACGAGAGATTTTAAGTTGTGAATATACTGAAATTCAACCATTTTCAGCGAATAAGTATCGAGTTGAAATAGGAAGGAATTGGGGGATTGTGGCTAAAAATGATGCGATTATTTTACCTGTGAAATACGATTTTATTGCGCCGTTAGAAGGAAGTGTTACGACAATAATAAATGAAGGAAAGTTCGGTATTATAAATATTGAAGGCGAAATCGTTTTGCCAATAGAATATACGAAAATTAATATCGAGGATAATTTGGCGAAAGCTTATAAAGGTATTGCATTAAGTATTTTGAGTTTTGATACGGATGGAAAATTAAAAAATGAATATAATTATAAAAAGGTTGGAAGCATAAAGGTTGGACGAAGTATGCGTCGTCGGAGCATAACTCGAACTATGGCAAATTACCAGATTGGAAAATTTGAATGGTATCACGATGCGATGCAAGACCGTTGGGGATTGCGAAATGTCGACACTGGTGAAGACCAAATTCCACTAAGTTATGATATGATTAGTATTCATCGAGATTTGGGTTTCACGATAGTTGGAAAGAAAGCTGTCGGTCGATTTCAGATTGATAGAACGGAATTTCGATTTGACCAAATTTATGGAATTGTGAATAATGAACAAGGTTTGCTGGTGACAGAAATGAATATTTGGGACATTCGATTGGAAGATTTTAAGCAACAAAAATTACCTGCGGCAAGAGTTATTTTTACAGGCGGAAGTCATGGTTTAATGGCAAAAAATGGCAAGATTTTGCAAAAGGATTTGTTATTTATAGGTGATTTTGAAGATGGTTTGACGAGGTTTTCCAAGAAAGGACAACTATCTGTAACCTTGACGAAAAACAATGTGAATTTTGGGAGGTTAGGTAAGTATTTGGGAGATATGTTGAGTGCGAACGGAATGTCATCCGTGACGCTTTTTGATCAGGAATTAGTGAAGCAAGGTACGATAATTTGCAAAGATTGTCTTTGGGGATTTATGGATACTTTGGGTCGGATTCCGATTCCTCCACAATATGATTTTGCTCGGAAGTTTAAAAATGAGGTAGCTGTTGTTCAATTAGAAAATGATTGGGGATTGATCAATAAAGATGGGCAAACAATTCTGAAATGTGCTTATAACGATGTCGAATATTTGGAGAATTCGGATAGTTTGATGATTCAAGTATTGGTCAAAAAGGAGAAAATTGGTTTGATTGATAATACCGGGAAAGTTATTATTCCTGCAATTTATACGGATTTGGGCGAAGTCAGGGAGGGAACTAATGTGAATCGAATTTTGGCATTTTCGGAAGGAAAGGGTTTGATCCGGAATCCAAAATATCAATATTCTTTTATTACTAAAAACAATAAATTATCGAAAGGCTTTTTTCAAGATGCGTTGCCGTATCAAAACGGTGTTGCGATTATCAAAAAAGAAGGTCATTGGGGATTATTGACGCAGCAAGGGGTGGAAATCGTACCCCCGAAATATGATAAAATTGAACCGTTTGAAAATGGTTATGCTCGGATTAAAATCAAAAACTTTAAAGGTGCAACAGATTTGGAGGGAAACTTTATCGTTGAACCGAATTACGAATATATTACTTATTGGGGGAATGGAATTTTCCGTGTGGAAAACGGCGATAAGTTGGGTTATTTTAATATTGAGGGTGATTGGATTTGGGCAATGGAGTAGGGGCTAATATGTAGGTACATAGAACACGCGATTTTTATTTGGTTACATCGAAATTTTGATTGTAAGAATATTTCAGCAAAGCTAAAATCAAAAATACTATGTGCACTATGTACTTATATATTAAATTTTAAACATCACGCTGTACCAAAAACTGTGCAAAATCATAAAGCGGTTGTTTTGCATTTTCAGATATTTGAACCTTTTTTAGATGCTCATAAGCCAAATCTCGGTAGCCTTCTTTTTTCTGATTTGCGTGTGTCCGAATATCCAAACGATCGAAAATAGCGGTCACTTCTTTTATCTTTTGAATTTCATCTTCCGGTTGTATAGAAAGCAAATTATTTAGCTTTGCAGCCGTCGTTTTATCTGCTAATTCTAAAGATTTTAGTACTAAGAAAGTCTTTTTATTTTGAGCAATATCACCACCTACTTTTTTTCCAAATTTCGCAGGGTCACCATAAGTATCTAAAATGTCATCTTGTAATTGAAAAGCAATTCCGATATTTCGTCCAAATTCTCCCAGATGATAGGCATCTTGTTCGTTTGCACCACCAATTAAAGCACCGATTTGCATTGCACCAGCAACTAAGACGGACGTTTTTAGTTCAATCATCTTGATATACTGCGGGATCGTAACTGTTTCCATAGTTTCGAAATCAACATCATATTGTTGTCCTTCACAAACGCCAATTGCCACTGCATTGAAAATTCTGTAGACTTCTGAAAGTAGTTGAGAATCAACTTTTCTAAGATATTCGTAGGCATAAATCAACATGACATCGCCTGAAAGTATTCCTGTATTTGTATTCCATTTATGATGAATGGTCGTTTTTCCTCTTCGTAAAGGGGCTTCATCCATGATATCATCATGTGCTAAGGTGAAATTATGAAAAATTTCAATAGCATAAGCGGCAGGTAATGCTTTTTCAAGATTATCAGAAAAAAGTTTGCAAGTCATTAAAAGCATCAATGGACGAAGTTGTTTTCCTCCGATGCTTAGTATATAATCGACGGGTTCGTACAGCCCTTTAGGTGTCTTATCAAAAGTGTGTTTATGTGCATATTGTTGGTAATAGGTTCTAAGCTTTTCTAACTGGTTCATTTAAATTTCTTATTTGGAATAATAAAATTTACCGATTTTTATTAACTAAAAAACGATAAAAATGTTTAACATTGTTAAATAGTTATCGTGCAAACGTTCTAAAGTGTATTTATGATACCTTCAGAACACTATTGCAAAGTAACTGAAAAAAAGTATAATTGTTCGTAACAATCAAAGATAGGTGGCGTAATTATATCGGTTGAATACTTTTTATTAAAAGGACCCAAAAAAGTCATTTAAGGAATATTATCTGTATTCAAAACCGTTTTAAAAAAAATGTTTATTTGTATTCTATATATTTAACTTTTTAAATTTGTACGGATTCAATCCGTCAAATAAATAGACTATAATAAATATATCTATTTGACTCCAGAAAACTTATTGGGATTTTATATATTTACACAGTGAAATAATTAAAATGGTAAAAAACACTCGACCTATTAGTGTACTATTAGTAGAAGATAATCCAGGCGATGTAAGATTAACGAAAGAAGCTTTTAAAGAAGGAAAGATGACCGTTAGTTTATCAGTAGTGATGGATGGTGTAGAAGCAACTAAATACCTGAATAAAGAAGGGGAGTATGCGAATGTTGCTACACCTGATTTGATTTTATTAGATTTGAATTTACCAAAAAAAGATGGTAGAGAAGTACTTCAAGATATCAAGACGGATCCTAATTTAAAACGAATTCCAGTTGTTATATTAACTACATCTAACGCTGAACAGGATATTATGCATAGTTATAATCTACATGCAAATTGTTATATCAATAAGCCGGTGGATTTCGATAAATTTTTTGATGTAATTGAAAAAATTGGAGAATTTTGGTTGAGCACAGCAATCCTTCCGACAATGATTCATTAGGAGTTGATAGTATTTAGTTAGTAATTTATAGCATCATCGTATATTTGGGATTAAGTACGTTATGTATTATTGAATTTTTTCGCGTCAAACTATTCAACTTTAAAGAAAATTAAAATTCAATAGTAGTTTTCCCTAAATCCGGATAAAAAAAAATTGATGGTTACTCGTAGTCTAAATAGTAAAGTTCAGATATTATATATAGAAGATAACTTGGGAGATGCAAATCTGCTTAAGATATATCTGAAAGCAGCAGGTATTAAGCATGAATTATACATATCCAATACATTTTATGAAGGTGTAGAAATCGCAGAGGAAAATCCTATTGATTTAGTTTTGTTAGATCTTTCTCTTCCGGATAGTCATGGCTTCAAAACGCTTACTAATTTCCTCTCTAAGTTTCCTAAGATTCCTGTTATTGTTATGACAGGATTGAGTGACGAAATTATTGGTAATCAATCGATTAAGGCAGGTGCTCAAGATTATTTACTTAAGGGTGAATTCGATAGTAATTTATTAGGGCGAGTGATTCGTTACTCACTTCAAAGACATAGTTCTCAACAAAAATTAGAACGATACGCTAAAAATCTGACAGTTAGTGAGCGACGTTATATCGAAGCTCAAGAAATGGCTCATTTCGGTAATTGGGAAATGGACATTGTGACGAATGAAATGCAATGGACTGATGAAGTTTATCGCGTATTTGGCTATGAGCCACAAAGTATTAGTCCTGCTTTTTCTGATTATTTGAATTTTATTCATCCTGAAGATCGAAGTGTTTTTGAAGATGCTTTCAATGAAGTGCTTAAAGATGGGGAGTTGCGAAAGATTGAATATCGAATCATTGTTAGTGGACGAAAAATAAAATATATTTCAAATCAATTAAAGGTTTATTTCGATGAATCGGAAGAAAAAACCTTGCTAGTTGGTGCGATTCAAGATGTTTCAGATTTAAAGTTATCTCAGGATTTAATGATTGAGAAAAACTTATCTGAGCGAACATCTAAAATCAAAGAAGAAATCCTGGAGGACCTAGGATTCCATATTCGTACACCACTTTCGTCATTGGTGAATTTATCATTTTTGATGGAAAATACAGAAAGTCCTGATCAAGTGATGGAATATGTAGACGGTCTGAAAATTTCGATTAATGACCTTTCAGTCGCTGTTAATAACTTGATGAATTTTTCTATTTTACTTTCTGAAAAAGTGAAAGTCGAAGAAAGTCAATTTAAAACAGAGGAATTAGTTCAACGTATCGAGCAGGTATTTCAACTAAAAGCGGATGCGAAAAACGTAGAATTAGACTTAATTATTTTCGATAGTGTTCCGGAAACTTTAATTGGTGATATTAATAAAATCCATCAAGTACTTTATAATCTAATGGATAATGCGATTAAATTCACGAAAAAAGGAGGAAAGGTCAATTTGAAAATGATTTGTAATGATACGAAAAGCGACAATACTCGATTATTTATGATCATTGAAGATACAGGTGAAGGAATAGACGCTGGGAAGGTTGAGGAGCTGAAAAATGTTGGGGAATTACTTACTGTAAATTATGATGAAGAAAATAAAACTGGACTCGGATTGGCGATTGTCAATAAGTTGACAGAGAAGATGGAAGGAACCGTTAATATCGAAAGTCATCTTGGTATTGGGACGAAATTTACAATCGATTTACCGATTAGAGTTGCCTTTATCAAAAAACGAAAAGGTGAAGACAAGCCAACGGCACCATTAAAGATTTTATTAATCGAGGATCACTTCTTGAACCAAATTGCAACGAAAAAAGTGTTAACCACGTGGTCTGATTTTGTAAAAGTAGATATTGCAGAAAATGGTTTGGTTGGCTTCGAAAAATTTCGAGCATATCGCTATGATATGATTTTAATGGATTTACAAATGCCGATTATGAATGGTTTTCAATCGACTGAAAAAATTAGAGAATATGATAAAGATATTCCAATTATTGCTTTAACAGCAAATTCAAGTTCGCAAGAAGCAGATAAGGCACGAGATATTGGAATGAGTGATTACATGTCAAAGCCGTTCAAACCGATGGATTTGTACGCTAAAATCATGAGTGTACTTTAACCGATACTCACTCCTCGTTTGACGGTGGACGAATATTCTTCGAGGTTTTAGATTATGTTGTTTGTCTTATCTGATGGACGCTTTGTTCGATAGTTTCATTACAAAAGAGTTTTCTAATTTAAATTAGAAAACTCTTTTGTGTTTTATTGCTTTTAGTTCGATTAATAAACCATCTGTTGTATATTTGAATATAAAGTCACGAAGTACGAATTCAATGAAATTGAAGATTCAATCACCTAAGCAAATTATTAGTCAATCATATCAAAGAGAAAAAGTTTCACCATTCAATTTTGAAGCGTTTATAAATGCTTTAGATAACTATTTCTATTATACTAATCGAGCGAAGAATTTTGAGGAAACAATTGAACCTCATTTAACCGATTTTTTTCAGTTTTTCTTTCCTGAGTCACATTTTTTTCAAAAACAATTTGGGGATAATATTTCAATAAAAGATATTTCAAAAAGTGAAAATTCACCTGCTGAAATACTGCTTTATATTGTTGATGCCAAAGCGTCAAAAGCGATGATTTCATTGGAAAAGTGGAATGATAAGGCTTTGCATGATTTGGTAATTGCTTATTTGTCAGAAGTTATTAAAAATGGAAAGGAATCGTTAAAAACAATAGTTGTTACGAATTCAGATAGCTTTTATATTATTGATTGTCAATTGTTTAAAGAATTTTTTTATGTTGAAAGTTTAATTAGTGATTTTAAAAATTGGCAAACAAAGAAGGAAGATAAAACAGTAACAAAAGCTTTTTATAAAGCTATAAAATATCAGATAGAGACGAAGGTCGATGATTTTTCAATGATTTATTTTAATCTAAACGAATATGAAAATCACCTTGAATTAATAAAAAATGGAGAGGACTTAATTAAGGAAAAAACGACACGCGAATTGGTCGAAATTTACAAAATATTATCAGCTGACTTTTTATTAAAGAAGGTTGAAATTAAGACTCAAAATATATTGAACGAAGGATTTTATTACGAATTATTATATATTATTGGATTAGCCGAAAAGGGTAGAGGTGGCAATAAGATTTTGGCGAGATGTGAAGAGCCGAACTCAGGTTCATTGATTGAAAATATAATCACGAAACTACGAACAGAAGACGTTTTGTATCATCTTTATTATCCAAAAGATTATGGAGAAACGGAGAATGAGCAGTATTTTAATGTTGCACTGGAATTGGCGATTACGTGGTTGAATCGGATTTTTTTCCTCAAAGTATTGGAAGCAAAATTGATGAATTATAATGCAGATGATTCGGATAAAGATGCTTTTCGGTTTTTGGATTCTGATAAAGTTGACGAATTTGATACGATAAATACGCTGTTTTTTGAAGTGTTGGCACTGCCTGAAAAAGATAGAGACAAGCATATTTCAAAGCAATTCGGACGAATTCCTTATTTGAATTCCTCGTTGTTTGAAGTAACGAGTCTGGAGCGACAAGCTCTACGGATTTCTAATCTGAAAGATAGTACAAAGTTGGTAAGTTTTGGAATGGCGACTTCAGAAGGTGATGCAACATTAACATTAACGTATTTATTAAGATTTTTGGATCGTTATGATTTTGGAATTGAGGCGAGTGAAACGATTATTAAAACGGAAACGAAACCTTTTATTAGTACAGCTCAACTAGGTTTGGTTTTTGAAAAATTAATTGGAAATAAATTACCATCGAATGTGACGCATACGGAGATTACGAATTTTATGAGTCGGGAAACATTGCGAAAAGTAGTGTTAGATAAGTTTCGAGATGAAATTGATGGATTTGGTTGGATGATTGATAATTTTGAGTCGCTGATAGAAAACTGTCGAAAATTATATGAATCAGAAGATTTGGCGAAAGCTAATTATTTAATTAATTCGATTACGATTTGTGATCCGGCTGTCGGTTCTGGACGATTTTTGATTGCTTGTTTAAACGAATTATTATACATTAAATCGGAACTTGGAATCCTATGTGATGTGAATGGAAATTCACTACGAGCACAAATCAAATTAAAAATTGAAAGAGATGAATTGGTAATTTATAATTCGTTTAATGTTCCTTTTGAGTACAAAATGAGTTTCGAAACGGGTTTACGGAAACTAAATCCGGAGTTACAACGAGTTCAAGAAGCGATATTTTATGAGAAAAAGCAGTTGATTGAACATTCGCTTTTTGGGGTGGATACGAATCAAAATGCGGTGCGAATTTGTCGGCTTCGACTTTGGATGGAATTATTGAAAAATACATTTTATCGACAACGAAGAAATACGCAATTGGAAACGTTGCCGAATATTGATATTAATATTAAAAAGGGAAATTCGTTGATTTCTCGCTTTCCGTTAGATACGGACTTGAATGCTGTTTTTAAGAAAACGGAATATAGTGTTGAGGAATATAAACGAACGGTCAAGGCATATAAAACGGAAGAAGAAAAATCGAAGAAACGGTTGCTATCACGATATTTAGAAGATATTAAATCAGAGTTTCAGGTTACTTTTAATAAGCGAGAAAAAGAGAAAATTGCGAAGGTTCGAGGGAAAAAAGATTCTTTGGAATTACAGATTCGATATAATCGAAACTTGGGCTACGAGCCAAGAGAGCAAGAGTTGGAGGAACTCGAAAAGTTGAATGCGGCATTGGAAAGAAAAGAAACTAAACGAGAAGAAATTTTGGAATCAGATATTCACAATGAAGCGTTTGAATGGCGTTTTGAGTTTCCGGAAGTCCTGGATGAAAATGGAAATTATGTTGGTTTTGATATCGTAATCAGTCATCCGCCACATCAACGAATTCAGAACATTGAGAAGTCTTTCCGATTAATAAAACCTGATTATGAAACATTTATGGCTTCTGGGAATCTATATGAATTATTTTATGAATTGAGTTTTAAGATAATGAAGCATCATGGTTTCGGAACTTTATTTACGTCTAATACTTGGCGAAGAACACAAAATGGTGAAAAGCTTCGTCAATTTATGGAACAAAAATCTAATCCACTGCTTTTTGTAGATTTCGTAAAGTCAGAAATATTTGGAAAATCTGCTAAAAAGATGAGCATTTTTCAATTCCAAAAAATATTTAATGAAAATGGTTTGGAGTGTTTTGAATATGTAAATGATGTGAAAGTAAAAGTTGAGAATCGTGAGTAATTAAGTGAGTCAATGACTTCGAGTCATCGACTCACTGGCTACACAAATTATTTGCCTTCTTTTTTTAATATCCCAAACGTTTCATTTCCATTTCTAATTCTTTAATATAAATGCAATCTTCATAGTTATATAAATAATCCGTATCTGTTCCTTTCGCTATATTAGAGCAATAGAAACAAACAGCGTAGAACTCAATAATTTTGCCTTTTGACCAAATCAGAATTCCTAATCCTGGAGAGAAGCACATTCCTGTACGATATTTTTTATATTCGATCGGGAGCGTTTGATTCCCTGACTTATCAATTGTCCAAATAGTATCTTTCATTGGAAGATTGCAATATAAAATGTCCAATAAAAAACCAATAGAATCAGGAGGAAATGTCTGGTAGGTTTCCCATTTTGCAGTTGGATGAAAACGACCTTTGGAATCTAAAATTCTTTTGGTTTGAACCGGTAAAGGCATATCTCTGTCTTTATTGTAATTGGGAAAATCTTTTGTGAAGTCATTTTCCTTATTTTGCTGGGAAATTGTACTTTTTGTATTTGATTGTTTTGAATCGTCATTTGAAGTACTTAAATAATATGGATTGGTTTTTTTTTGCGAAGAGCCATCGTACTTAATTAAACTAACAGAATCAATATTAACTTTCGTTTGCCCAAACGATAAAACTGGTAACAAAAGGAAAATTATGGTCAGGGTTTTCATAGAAGTTGATAGTTTTGGAAATTATAAGATGAAAGGCATTTTTAAAATGCCTTTCATCTATAGAAACTAATATTTAATAATCTTTCGACTTACAACCTTTTCATCCATACGAATTTGTAAAAAGTAAATTCCTGATGGTAAATCGCTAATATCCATTGTTGTTTTTTGAGTACCAAAAGTCTGATTGTTCATATTTAAAACTGATTGACCAATCGCATCAAATAACTGGAAGTTGACAGTAGAAATATTATCGATATTTAATTCAATATTTAAGATATCATAAGTTGGATTTGGATAAACTTTGATTCTTGAATTGATATTTTTAATCCCATTTGTGGAAACCGGAAAGTTTAGAATCGTGACTTCTTTCATCATTGCATCGCTACATCCTGTATTATTCGTTGCTTGTAAATAGACTTCATAAACGCCTGGTTGCGTATAAGTATGTGTTGGATTTTGTTGAATAGAAGTATTTCCATTTCCAAAATCCCAAAACCAAGAAGTAGCACTTTGAGTAGAGTCTATGAAACTGATTTGACCGTTCGTTAAGCTCAAATCCAAAGAATCTACAGTAGAATAAAAGTTCGTTTCTATTGTTCCTGCTCCAACGGTAGCTGTTGCAGAAACTCGCCCACACGGACTTCCATATTCTACTTTCCAATCATAAAAGAATGGATAACGGCTCGGATTTAGACTTGAACCGGTGATAGATAAGACATCTGGAATTGTATAAGGATAATTTGCACCGCTACTACTGATATTGTAATTAGAAACTAAATCAACGCCTAATTGTAAATCTTCTCCACTATGAATTTTCCAATTTAGTGTAATTATAGATTCTCCCGTTTGAGTAATACTAAATAGCTTTTGAGCTAAAGTATTCCCATTTTGATCTCTTAAGACTATTTTTCTTCCACCGGTCGAAGTCGTATAGACTTTGACAGATTTTAAGATAAAAGAAGAATAGCAGTCGAATTCTAAATAGGTACTCAAGCTATTTGATTGATATCCTGTACCAATACTATTATCCGCAGCTCCAACAGCTGTTTGTTGAATTACATCTGCAAAATAAGTTTCATCATTCATCAATGAAGGAATTGTAAAACTATTACCAACACCGGTATGATTACCAGTTGAAGCCTCTTCGTACCAACGAATCTCACTATTTGGAGCAGGATGAGAAGCATATAATAATGCTTCAGAATTCAAACACGTTGTCGTATTTTGAACCGTAACGCTTTGTACCGCAGTTAATAAAAATGATTTAGATAATTTATCATTAATAGTACGTTCGTCTGGCAAACCATTGATTAATTCTGGAGTGATTTCAAAAGCATATTGACCGGCATTTAATATTATTGGATCAGTTTGAATAAATATTGTATCACCTTGTGCGGCTATTCCTGACCACTGAATGGTGTCGGTTAAGCCATTTGAAAAAGTGTAACGAATAATGGCATTATAAATCGTATCCGTTCCAAGATTTACAAATTGAGCTGTTGGTGCAATTGTTAAACTTGATTCACAAAGAACATCAGGTAAATCTAAATTTTGTGTAGATAAATCTCTATTCGAGTACGGATTTGCAGGAATATGACCTTGATTAAGTAAATATTGGTA
>CAWVWD010000012.1:0-20231 GCA_963933585.1 uncultured Saprospiraceae bacterium | reverse complement strand
CAAAGTCAATTGACATTAAGCTAACACCGATTGTACCATTTTTTCCAACCTTTTGTCCAAATCCTAAAGCATTCAAATTGATGCCAGTACCTTGAAGATAAATTGAACGAGAAAGTAATACTTCTGTTTGAGAAATACGTCCAAGTCCCGCAACATTAATACGCATTGCTTCAACGCCCTGAACTCTTGAAGACATCATACCATGAACGCCTGAACTTCTTGCCCAAGGATTCATTAAAAGCTCATAAGCTCCTGCTTCTCCCTGACGATCAGGGTTTCCCGCTTCAGCTTCTTGAGCCGAAACAACCATGATCAAGCATAGCAGGAGTGTAGAAATATATTTTGTCATTGTAAGATTTTTTTTTGATTTAATGGAAGGGCAAACGATGTGTTTGCCCTCTCATCTTATAAATTGTTAGCAGATTTCAATTTTAATAAAAAATCAAAATACTATCTATCTTATAAATCTTGTGAATCAAATGTTCTGTTAATACCAAACCACTTGATGACACGTTCTCCAATACCTGGTACATCTACATGAATCAAATAGACACCTGCTGCGATAGGAATACCTTTAGCATTCTTCAAATCCCATTCTAAAGATGTTAATATTTGTTCCTCTAATGCGCCACTTGTTATACCAGGATTTTCATCCCGTATGTATTGACGAATGAACTTACCATCTAAAGAATAAATAGTAATGGTACATTTTGCAGGTATATTGGTAATCTTAACAATATTATCAAAACGTCTTGTTTCGTAAGCAGAATAAGCGTAATAAGGATTCGGTACCACATTGATTAATTCCAATGCTTCATTAGCAACCTCTACAGATTCTGTTTCTGGCTTAAATCCATCTAAGTTAAACTCATAACGAGGATAACCATTATTTGGATGTGCTCTTCCGTCACCTAAATTAGATACATCATAAGAATCATTCACACGAAGTTGAACTCTCAAATCCGTAGGGATTAAACCTTCTTCAATAGAATTCAAACTTGTTCCTGTTGCCAAGATTGGGAATGAAGTCCACTGAACAGAACGTAAAGCATTTACAATCTGAGGATTAGACCCACCTAACTTCGTACGTAAATCAGCACCTTCATCATATCTTTTATTTGTAACATAGATATAATGCTGTCCACCCATTACTACTTCAGAGATATCATTCGGGAAACCTCCACCATCAAAATCTTGGAATGTTACATCATTTGGATTCCAAAGCATATCTGCTCCATTAGATAATGGTAATGAATTCCCATCATAGATAGAGTTTTCACCAAAGAAGATATTTAAACGCTCTCCTGTCTCCACATCAACTGCATAACCAGGAAACCATGACATACCACTTCCGTCATTATCAATTTCTCCATCTTTTCCTACTGATCCTGCAGTACGAATCTTCATGTGTGCACCTTGTGCAGGGAAGGTTTGAGATGAATTTGCTGTTTCTACCACAGGACAACGACTCCATTTTGATTTGTCTGATGTAAATATAATATCTACATTATTCAAGTTCTCAATAGGATTTCCTGTTTGAATTAAATTACCAAATGAATTAATCCAAGCTGGTGTCAAATAACCAGGAGTAGTCGCATCTGCAGCTCTCCAATTACAGAAAGTATAAGGTACCCAAGCACCATTTAAGATTTCTGCATATACTTGATCAGGATCTTTATCTGTTGCAGGATCATCTCCTGACAAGAAGTAATCTAAGACACCTGCATAATTATTAAAGACTAAAATTCCAGAAGCTGATCCAGAGGAAACACCTCCATACCATGCTTCACCTCCGTCTTCATAAACTGCACTTGCACCTACAAAACCATTCGGTGATAATAACTCCACACCCGGCTCGTCTACCTGTCCTACAGAAATAGAAATACCTTTATCCAAAATTACTTGTTCATTAGTGATATCTAACGTTACGTCAGAGAACCATTCCGTTCCACTTTCATCCTGTAAAATCCATCTCACCTTATCATCAAACTGTGCATTTGATAAATTTTCATCTATAATTTCCAAAGTATAAACTCCACCTTTGATACGTAAAGGATCAACGATTTTAACTTCGATAGGTCCTGCACCTTCTTTATAGACAAGTACATCTTCTACTCCATTTTCAAAAATACTAGCTTCTGTTTCATCAGATAAAACTAAAAATTGCTTTCCTGAACCAATACCGTCGAGACGTGTAATCGCTGGTCCGTCACCGTATGCTGCGTTTAGTTTAATACCAGAATACTCCGGTGCAATAATACGAGGAATACCAACATAAGGTGTACCTAAACCATCAGAACCAATATTACGACGACCTTGTAAGTAAGCACTACGCTGTCCAACATTAGTCACCGGATTATAATCTTCATAGTTATTATAAGCATAAGCTATTGCTATGAAGTAATATTTCTTATGATTAACTAAATCTCTATTACTTTGTGCAAACTGATCTTCTGAGATACGGAATGTATGCTCTAATCCTGCATCTGCTCCATCCACTTTTAGATTTGGAACGAATACTGGCACAGAGGCTGCATCGCCGTCCTCATAACCTTCCCAGTTAAATACTTTACCAACACCATTATTTAAATCTACTTGATAGATTAAACGAGCATCTTCAGGATTATCAAATTCTGAAGCTGTTGGACCTGACATTTGATATACTTTATAACCTTCAAAACGGTAAAGTGTATCTTGTGTACCAACTGGTGCTTGTAAATTCACTTCTTCATAAGTCAATCTACTATTATTACGTAAAGTATCATTTGATAAAATGATTACTAACTCATTCTCTAACTCTACAATATCCATATCCGGAGCATCCGGTCCATCTGTAATCTTAAAACAGTTGTCAAATAATGACTGTGCTAAATCATCTGCTGTAATTAATTTATCAAATGAAGGACAAGGGTAATCAATAATATTAGGTACCCAAGTTACGCCAACAATCAACTCATTCACAGCACCTGGCTCTAATACGAAAGGACCTGATGATTGAAGGGTACGTAAATCCGCACCTGTTACACCTTGTTGACACATTGAGTTTCCACTTGTAATTTTAGGATCTTCAACGTAAACATATTTAGTTGCTTCCGTGCCTCCACGACCATTGCCACCTACGGTGAACGGCGCTCCATCTCTCCACGATCCTGTCATATAGTTATAGTACTCCACCGCATTTTGAGGATCACTCATACCTGGGTCAGGTGCACCATTAATATAATATGTGAATGATGACATTCCAATCTCCTTTCCTGCTGTATCCAAAGGACCACGGAAATAATCTAATCCTAACATCGGTGGATTTTCACCATAAGAAGGCGTTCCACTACATCCACCTGATCCATCAACAGAATTCTCATTATAATAAACTACTAATGAACGAGACGTATCTGAACCAACATAATCATCTAAATGACAACCTAAATCACCATCTACCCACATTGTGAAGTAAGTACTATCAATTGGTGAATTCGCACGGTTAATTAATTTATAACGATAAAATGTCATATCATTTACTTCATCAGAAGTCGCATAACCAAACGCTTGCACTTGAATCTCCATACGAATAGGATCACCAGTGGTTTGTGTATGGATATTACCATTATCATTATAAACCCAAAACGTCATTTGATCCGCAATAGAAGCTCCATTACGCTCTCCTACTTCACATCCACGGACTTCAATGATTGGGAAATCACCATCACAAGGATTGTAAACTCCATCATCATTTTCATCATAGAATGGCGCTAATGGTTGGTTTGGTAATTCCCAACCGAAAAAATCAGCAAAGTGAGGATTTCCTCTACCCGGCCATTTTTTTAAGTCATTAATTACACTACCACAGTCGAAACCAGGCGTATTGAAATCAGCGATATGCTGATAAATATCTGCACCATAAGCTGTAAAGTGAATATCCCACCTTGTACAAGCATCATTCGTTGTCTCCCCTGAGTTTGGCTCAAGAGGACCAGGCCAATAATCATTACCACTTGAACGATAAGTTTGGGCAGCCAACTTTAAGTTACCACCATCATCAAATCCACCAAGCCAAACAGCACCGGCGAATAATGAAGATACCGCTGTTTGACCAGCAGGTACGTTTGGTACAATGTAGCGACCATCACTAAAATCCCACCACATATCACCACCATTCAATAAACGTGCACGCACGTTATTGATATTCAAGTCGGTCTGAGCAGAGGCTTCCGAACAATCTGCACGGTAAGAAGCACTCGCTGGAGGCGTACTTGAATTATTATTCGTTGGGTTTGCAGCACCTCCTTCTGGAACATACTCTTTAGCATTTACAGCTAAAGCGAATCCAGATAAGACGAACATTACCAACCATTTTTTAAGATTATTCATAATCTCTAAATTTTTCAAATTAGGCTTTAAATAAAAACAAATTAAATATCTAATTAAGAACTATGAACTGCACACCACACCTAAGATATAGAGCAGTTCATAATTCGCAATTGTTCTTATTAGAAATTAACTAATGCTCCAACATACATTCTACGTGGTAATGTATAGAATCCAGGATTCAATAATCTCCACTGATAAGAAAGTAAGTAAGAAGCCGGATCAATTGCATTATTCACAGATGTTTGACCTCTTGGAGATGCAACATAACCATCATCCTCTGGTGAACCTGTAAATGAATATACTCCAAGTGTATTTCTTTGATCTAACGCATTTTGAATACGGAAGTAAACATTTAAATACATGCCTTTCGCATCCTTAGCTGGTTGAACTAAAGTAAAATCTTTATCAATTCTCAAGTTTAAAGTAGTATTCCATGGCAATCTTGCACCATTAATACCACCTTTTGTACCTGAACCACCTAATATTTCCGGAATTAAAGACGCTGTATAAGGACGACCTGATGCACCAATAACCGTTAAGTTAATACCTGCATTAGCGAGAATTTGTTTTCCACCAACGGTTGGTCCATTATACTTGTTACCTTTTCCATAACGGTAATCAATAGTCCCTGTCACACGGTGACGCTCATCAAAAGATAAAGGATAAATTACACGTAAGTTACCACGGTTAGACACACCTCTCTGTGAGTTAGCATCTGAACCTGTTCCTTCTGCAAACTGTAAAGTATAGGTCGCTCTTAATGTAATATTACCAGTTCTTCTCATGTCATAGCTAAAGTTAAATCCTTTAACTGTACCGAAATCCTGATTACCAAATCCATCATAATTAGATGGGAAAGCATACAAGTAAGTTTGTGATTGAATCATATCACGTAACTCTTTGTAGTATACTGACATCTTAATCGCTGAAGCTTCTGATAATTTCTGTTGGAAACCAACTTCGTAATCAATCGTTCTTTCAGGACGTAATGAAGGATTATTAAACTGATAATCCGGAGTCTGAATATTATCTAAGAAATAATAATATGTCAACGGTGTCGCCAATGTATTTGATGGCGGACGCTGTGCTAGTACATCATAATGTGCAAAGAAATTCGCTTCCTCAGAAATAGGGAAAGAGAACGACAAACGAGGCATCCAGTTGATTGTTGGTTCTGCATCTACGAAGGTAGAATTAGGATCAAAATCAGCGGATTGAATATTATCATTTTGTGTAACTAAAGCAGGTAATGCTCTATCTACACCAAAGATATTAATCGGACTATTTACCTGTGTACCTTCTGCTGTATACCAAACTTCACCATCTCTATATGCGGTAACATTACTATTATCACCTCCATTTCCATCATCTGTATAAACGATTGCATCACCACTTACTGCTCCCGGTATTTCACGACCGAATTCAGATGCCGTAAAAGCATCATATAGTGAATAGCTATCTTTCAATGTTTTTGTATTCGCATCATATCTATCTACACGTAAACCAATACGGAAGATAATATCTTTGAATAAGAATTTATCCTCAACATAAGCTGCTGTATAAATTGGTTGATTTGGTGCTATTCTACGAGTGTATTCGCCATCTGCGTCTTTATCTAAAAAAAAGTCGTTAAAGCTAACCTCACCACCTAAGGCATTACCTAAGTAGTCGTATCCATAGTAATTCACTAAACCAGCATTCGTTACCTCTGTTGGTGAAAAATAATCTAATGATAACTGATCCGGTGATAAGTTATCAACATCAATCCATTCTTTACGACCTGCGCCTAAAGCTGCACGTAATTGTTTGTCAAAATAACTTTGACCATCTGTACGATTTGCAGGATCTTCTGCTGCCCAAACTCCATCTTGTGCTAAGTTTGCATATTGAGTAAGGAAAACACCATTACCTTGATCAATTAAACCAATACTGTCCGTAATGTCTAAATCATTAAAGTGTACATTCGTTAACTGACGAGCAATTGTCCATAAATTACGAGGCGCAATTACATGGAAACGATCCACACGTTGCTCATACATAATACCAAACTCAATCGTATGTTTACCTTTAGAGTCTCCACCTGGAATAACCTCAAATAAACCTTTTGCATTAAACTGATATCTTTCGCTTTGACTTTTGTCAATACGATTATAAATATCATTTACATTCGTATGCAAATTATAAATGCTCATTTGTGCCTCAGGACGATTTCCATTGAAATAAGGAAAATCATTACGAGAATCAAAATCTTCTACAAATTTGTTATAATTTGTGAGTGGCGCATTTACCTCCGAAGGATTATAAGTATCCAATCTATAAAAGTTTCCAATATGCTCAAATCCTTGTAAAACACCTGAAGAATCAAATATAGCTCCTGAAATAGGATTTTCAGAATGATCAAACGCTCCAATATATCCATAATCAAATAGATTATCTTCATGAATAGGATCACTTGTATGATTTTGAGTCAAGTTATAACTCATCTGAAGCGTATAACTTGCATTCTGAATAGATGTCCCTCCGGATGCTTTATCTGTATCCGTAGCCGTAGTCGCACCACCGATACGGTGACGGAAACGGAAGAAACCACGAGCATCTGTATTGTATTCTGTACGGTTTCTATTATAATTCAATAAAGCATTTGTAAGTGGTTTTGCCTGACGGTGATTAAAACTACCCCCAATAGCAATATCCATGTTTGGTGTCAAACGAATATCAAATTTACCCGTTGCATCATAACGTACATCGCCACTATTTGGACGTGCTTTCACCAATTCCACATCATCTTCCGTTAAGAAGTTTGCTGCCGGAACAGGTACTAATACACCACCCGAAGAACGCTGTACTAATGGATCTAATGATAATCTATCATAAACGTCATCTTTCACTTTATAAACACCAAGTGCAGATGCGCTTCTATCGCCATTAGAACGATATTGACCTGAAAAACGGTAACCAACGATTGATTCCCCCTTATCATTTTTCAAAAGTGGACCACTCAAACTTAACATTCCTAAACGGTACTGATAACCATCTAATAATTCAGAGGTTTCTAATTCCGCCGTTCCGTTAAATTTTCGAGAAGGACCTTTCGTAGTCACAGAGATTACACCACCAGTTACATCTCCAATACTCGCAGGAATACCACCTGTGATAACTTGAAGCTGCTCAATTTCTGATTGTGGAATCATTGCACCACTTACACGAATACCATCAATATAGTAATCCGTTGCGTTTGAACGAGAACCACGAATGGAAATAGAACCACCATCATCAGCAGATGATACACCAGCTGATTGTGCGATAATTCCATTAATGTTTTTTGACGCTAACTTATCAATTTCCTTAGAGGTTACTACTGTTCCTTGTGTAGTATTATCCTGTTCTATCAAAGGTACTGTATAAGTTACGACAATCGCCTCCATTTCAATACCTTGAGTCATTTCGATATTTAAAGTCACTGACTTACCTGCGAATACCACCACGCCCGAAATCGTTTTTGTGGAATATCCTACGTAAGAGACTTCAACATCGTACTCTCCTGCATTGATGTTGTTTAATGAATACTTTCCATCAAAATCGGTTTGTGCACCAGTGACTAATTGTCCACCTTTTTTTAGAGCTACTGTTGCGAACATTAACTGTTCGCCGTTCTCTATATCCGTTACAGTTCCTTGTAAGGACTGTGAGGACTGACCAAAGGCGGTCACGATGCTACCCAATATGATGAAAATGAGTAGTGTAAAACGTGCCATAAGCTACTTATTTTTATTAATGAGAAATTTGAATTCTGTGCGAAAATGCACAAGTTTAATAAAACAATAATCTAATTCAAAAACTTTAATTGTCCGATGTCGGTCTTTTGACAAAGGATTGACTACGAAGTATCTTGTTGTGACAAACAAAAACAAGTTACACAAAGTTACTTCATCATTTTGGCAGTTTTTGGTTACCAAAACTATATATTAGGATGCTCAATGGAAATCAATCTATTCAGCTAAAATATATCAAAAACAACAACCTATTTTACTTTAAAATGGTTGGGTTTCACTCAAAAAATCAGTAATTTTCATTAATAATACCGTTGCTAATCGTTCCAAAGATTGAACCGTCCAACCTGCAACATGAGGTGTTAAAATTACATTATCAAATTCATATAACCGATTAAACAAAACTTTTTCTGCCACTGAAAATGTATGCGGCTTTTCATTCTCAAACACATCCAAACAAGCACCTCGAATAATTCCTTTTTCTAATCCTTTTATCAAATCTTCCGTTGGAATAACATTTCCTCTTGAAGTATTGATTAGTACAATTGACTTTTTAAATTGTTGCATCCAGCTATAATCTGCCAAATGTTTATTTTCAGGATTTAATGGCAAATGCAAACTCACGATATCTGCTTTTTCAAAGATTTCTTCCGGGATTGTTTCCTTCACAAAACCATAATCTAAAGCGTAACCTTGAGGTTTGTATTTATCGTAAGCCAATACATTCACGCCTAATCCTGCCAATTTTTTGGCAAAGTGACTTCCTGTATGACCAAAACCAATAATCCCAACCGTTTTTCCCATGATTTCAAAACCTCGATTTGCTTCTCTCTTCCAAATCATCTGACGAACTTCTCCGTCTCCTTTTCGGAAATTATTGGCGAAAGCCAATAACATTCCCAAAGTATGTTCTGCGACTGCATTACAATTTCCTTCGGGTGCTGAGAATACGGCTACCCCTTTTTTTCGAGCGTAAGGCTGATTAATAATTTCCATTCCAGAACCCAACCTTCCAATAAATTTCAATTGAACAGCTTTATCCAAAAAGTCTTTATCAACGATGATTTTACTATTGATAATAATACCATCATATTGATGAATAATCGCCTTCACATCAGATAAAGAAATCTGTGGATAATAATCACAAACAAAACCGAGCTGTTCAAACCCTTTGAGCAAAATAGGATGAACACCATCAGTTATTAACACTGATTTAATATTAGTTTGATTTTCGTTTACTTTTCGACCGAAGGAAGGTTTTTTCATAAATGCCTAATTCGCAATTACTTATTTGGTATTTGTTTAGATATAAAGCCAATTATTTGCTTCTCTCGCTGGCAAATATAATCTTTTTATTTTAGGACGTTAAAAACCTTAACTAATATTTGTTTCAATAATATATACTTATTCTTATTGAATCCTTAAAAAGTGCTACTTTTAGCACTGTGAAATTAATACTTTCCTAATAAATATTTTAGTTCTATTGTGTAGAAAGGAGAATTTTAATAGTGAATAAGATTTTCAATTGTGTGAAATTCGTTTAGAATGTTAGAATTTTTGGGGTTTCACATCTCGATACCAAATAAATAAGTATTAAAAAAGGCACTAAAATTGTCTATTAAAATGATTGAAATATATCTATGAATTCTTAATTGCAAAAGTAGTTATAGAGAAAATAATCTTAATAACAAGATATTACGTACTACATGAACTTGTAATACGCTTCATAAAATACCTATATATATCAATTTATTACACATCATAAATTTAATAATTATGAAACGTCTCTGTGGAATTATAATCTTTAATCTCCTATTTATGCTTCAAGTATTAGCGATAAATGCACCAAAAGAAATATACACTATTCAAATTGGTTCTTTCTCTAATCCTCAGGCAGAACACTTTAAATTCTTATCGGATGTCGGAATGGTTTATTTGGAAAACATTCCTGATAGCCGATTAAAACGAGTTTTGGTTAGTAAATTTGATGATAAAGCTATTGCAGGTGAATATTTGACGAAAATCAAAAATATAGGTTATAAAGATGCTTTTATTACGACTCGTACAGTAAATAATACAAAAACCGTCAGAACGATTCAATTAGGTTCTTATAATATTGGAGCACAAATTGATTTGATAGAAGAAAAAGCATTAGGAAGAGTTGTGCTGCATGTAAAAGAGGATGAAGTTCGAGTGTTGATTGGTTACTATATTGATATTACAAGTGCGAAAATCGTTTTAGATAAAGCGAGAGCAAATGGTTTCCCATCCGCATTTATGAAAGATATTGATATCGTTTGGATTGAGGGCGTAAATACTTTTGAGGAAAATTTCTTGAAATTTGGAATACCAAAAATAGGAAAAATTACACCTCAACCTAGAATCAATGTTTCAGGAATTTCGACGGACCCGAATCCGGAGACTACACCTCATAGTATAGAGATCGTAAATAAGAGTAATAATTTAAAAAAAGCGACGGCTTCTGTGGCCGGATTACAAGAGGTATTGAAGACGACGGATGAGTATCAAGGAAATGTAGATGGTATTTACAGCGATAATACTCGTAATAGTTTGAATGCCTTTCAGCAAAATAATGAGCTGTATCAACGTTATGCAAAAATTTCGAAGAATGAACCTCAGCTTAATAACAAAAAAGGAGATGTGACGACATTGCAAGGAAATCTGGAATTAATTGAGTTCAATCCAACTACGGCCGCTGATAATTTACAAGATTTCGTACACCCTTTAGCGAAAGTTTATACCGCTTATTTATACTTTACCGGATTGACGGAAACGACGGATAGTAAAACGAAAGTAGATTCATTGATGAATGATGCGATTCAGCAAGCTTACGCCAATTTTGAGGGCAAGGCTCGTTTTGATTACGAAAAACGCTATAACTATTCTGATGTTCAGACCATTATTAAACACTTAGCATACATATATAATGTGACGAATGATAATCCGAAAATTCCTTGCTGGATGATTCGAGATCACAATGAAGAATTATCACAAGCATTTGCAGGGTTAAATCCACCTTCATTTACAGATTGTGAAGGATTTGAAAAAATCAAAGAAGTACGTATTCTTCGGGCAATGGCTCAAGATATGGATCCAATTTCAGAAGGAGAGCGTTTGGAATTTAGTAAAGCTGAAAAACAGGCTTATAAGGCTCGTCGTATAGAGTTATACTCAAATCCACCAATAATTCTGTTACCAGAACAGGAACTATATGAAATGTGGAATAGTAATTTATTAAACGCTGTAGAACGAAACATCAAATCGGATGAACAACGTAAGGAGGTTTTGACAGTTTTCAAAGTAACTTACTTCATGGTTTATGATAAATTAGAAAATCATTACAGGTTGAATGATTTTGAGGAAGATCAAGCGAAAGCCTTGGCTTTAGCGACTTTATATGCTATCGTCAATTACAACTTAGGAGATTATATTACGGAATATTAAAGATTTTTCGTTGTGATTTTTATCGCAATACGATTAGTTAAAAGGCTCTTTGATAATTTCTGTATTGAATCGAAATTTTGTGGTCATCTAAACTTATTGAGAGGATATGAAATGTGAAATTTTAGATTAAAAATTGATATAATAATTTGATTATCAATCTTTAAAATATTATAAAAATATCACTTCTCCTATCTCAAATCTACTCACTTGAATCTATATTGCACAAAATTTTGTGCCTTTTGCAGAGATCGACGAAAGCCCCATCAATTATGAAAAACGCTATTGTGAATGTATCGCAATAGCGTTTTTTATTTTAAAAAATTACCAACTATTTCCAACAAAAAATACATTTTATGATAAAAGAAAAAATCGCCTGTACGAAAAGTTCGTAACTCAAATAATAATAGCATTTGGCAAAAAAACCCTTTTACCGTCGAATGATATTTATAGGGCAAGCCGGCACGACGGAATTTCACCTGATGGGAAGATAATCGTTTGGATTAGAAATTATTCCGAGTGTTGGATTACTCAAAAAGAAGAAAAGAAATGGCCGACGCCAAAGGTTTTTATATCACTGGACGAATCTCCTTTTATCCATGACTTAGTAGTAAGTCAATTCAGATCATCAAATACAAACTTTACGCATCTGAATAGAAACTAAAAAAATGCTTTTTGAAGTAGTTCCTGACGGTCATTCTGATTGGGGATTTCTAGAAATGTTAAAATTCGATACTAATTTAGTACATTAAGCAATGACCGAAAGTGGTAAAATACTGACTTGTTCAATTTCAAAAAGTAGTTGTGGTTCGTATTTGAATTATAAAAATGGACTTTATAAGTAAGCACAAAGTGAGAATACTTTACCAGATAATCATAATTATCAAGGTCCTTGATTTGGTGTGATTTCGCCAGATGGAACGAAAGCCGCTTGGTTAAAATGCACACAAGATGATCATGGTCAACTACTAATAACAGATATTATGATTACCCTACCTATAAGCCTTATAAAATCAATAATTTTCGGTTGTTCCCATTAAAATTAGTTGTAAAAATGAGTGCTTTTTTATTAATTTTGAACAAATCATAATATTTAAGCTCAAAATTTCGGCTATTCCTGAAATGTCTAATATCTCTATTAGTTTTGAAAATAATGAACGGACAAAGCCATAGATTTTAATGAAAAATTTTAGTTTACCTTCTCAAGGAAAACAAATTAAAAACTTACGAATTTCTAATACTAATTTAGCATTTGCACTTTGGACAAGACAAACGTACCTTTGCACCCGTTTGGATAAAAATAGAGAATTATATCAAATTCAGTAGAGACTTTAAATCACTACGCTATTCGATATTAGACATTTACTTTGTGAATTATTAGATAAATTCGATATAAGAAACCCTAAAAAAGTCTAATATCTAAAATCTAATAGCGAGGCAATCTAATATCTTCAAAAATAAAAAATGGCAAAATCGAAGAAATATTATGTGGTTTGGGAAGGTCACGAAACAGGCGTTTTTGATAATTGGCAGGATTGTCAGCGAATGATTAAAAACTTTAGCGGAGCAAGGTATAAATCGTTTAAAACATTGGCGGAAGCCGATGAGGCTTATGGTAGCGATAGTCGAGAATTTATTGGCAATGGTAAAAATAAAAAACCGACACAGCGACCGTTGAGCGAGGAATCACGCAAAAATATTGTTTGGGATAGTATTGCAGTGGATGCGGCGTGTAGCGGAAATCCCGGAGCGATGGAATATCGTGGCGTAGATACAAAAACGGGTATAGAATTTTTTCGTCAAGGGCCTTTTCCACAAGGAACGAATAATGTCGGTGAGTTTTTGGCATTAATTCACGGATTGGCATATTTGAAACAAAAAGGTAGTGATTTACCAATTTATACGGATTCAAGAATCGCAATGGGTTGGATTCAGAAAAAGGTTTTTAGAAGTAAACTCAAACGAACAGCTACGAATGCTCGTATTTTTGAATTAGTCGACAGAGCGTTACATTGGCTAAAAACGAATGATTATGATACGAAAATTATAAAATGGGAAACCAAAGATTGGGGAGAAATTCCTGCTGATTTTGGACGGAAGTAAGGTGATAAACCGTGTCTCTTTTTCTTGTCCCGAAACCTCGTGGAAAAACTGACACGGTTTATAACGCTCAAAATTAAAATTAACGCTGATTTCATTTATTCAAATGCAAAATCGTATAAAAAGTAATGGTCCCATAACCAACGACTAATAAGCCATGAAAAACTAAAAATACAAGATTACCAACCATAATTCCAGCGATAAATCCAAATAGGAAATAAAATGTTAATAAAGCTTCAAAAATAGTTGTCCAAGTGATTTTTCGAGCCACGTATTGCGTGCCTTTAAAAGAATCTCCAAAGGATTGAATATTGAATTTTGGCGTCCGAATAAAAGCTGATTTCTTTCCAGACCAACCTTCCAAAACCGCAATCGTATTATGGAAAGATAAACCCATTGATAAAGCTAAAAATATGGGAAAATATAACACAAAAACAGCGAGACGCTTGATAAAACTACCTTCTTGAAAAAACGCTCGAACGTTCGCTTCATAATAAATCACCAAAATAGCAAGGGTAGAAATAGTAAATAAAATCAAAAAGTATTGCGACATCGGAAAATTAATACCTTCCAACAAAAATACCAAAGGAACACTCGTTAATCCAGCTGTCAAAACGGCTAAAAAAACCGTGCTGTTTAATAAATGTGTCGTTCCGTTTAATTTTCTTTTAAGTGAAATATCCGAATTCCAAATCCGAATCAAATTCTTTCGAGCATTTTCCGCTCCACCTTTCATCCATCGGAATTGTTGGGATTTCAAACCATTCATTTCTACTGGTAATTCTGCTGGCGAACCAACCGATTCCAAGTAAATAATCTTCCAACCACCAACTTGTGCTCGATAACTCAAATCTAAATCTTCCGTCAACGTATCGGCCTCCCAACCTCCAGCATCATCTATTGTTTGCTTTCGCCAAACACCCGCTGTACCATTGAATTGTAACAAAGAATTGCCTGCAAAACGGCCTTGTTGTTCTACCGAAAAATGAACGTCTAATTGCATCGCTTGTAACTTCGTTAGCAGCGAATATTCTTTATTAATATGTTCCCAACGAGTTTGAACAACACCGATTTTCTCATCTTCAAAATAGCGAATGGTTTCCAATAAAAAATCTGGACGAGGCAAAAAATCTGCATCAAAAATCGCAATCAAATCTCCTTTCGCTAAATGCGTTGCATCTTTCAATGCACCAGCTTTATAACCTTGTCGATTAGTTCGTGTAATCTGCTGAATATCAAAACCAAGTGCTTGATATTCTTTCACCTTTCTATGAGTAACTTCGACTGTTTCATCCGTAGAATCATCCAGTACATGAATTTGAAATTTATCCTTTGGATAATTCATTTTCACAATATTATCAATCAATCGCTCCACGACGTATAACTCATTAAAGATTGGTAACTGAATCGTTACAAAAGGTAAATCATCGGATATATTTGCCTTCGTCAGTTGACCATTTGGAAATCCCTTTCCGCCTTTTCCACGGCGATAATCTATCCACAAAATCACTTGACTTGAACAATAAACGGCAATGAATGTCAAGGCTAACGCATATAAGCCAAATAATAAATACATGCTTTTGAATACTTGATTTTTCCGTAGCGGCTGCTTTAGCTGCCGTTTTATTTACGAGATACTGCAGCTAAAGCAGCCGCTACGGAAGCGACCAGTTTATAATAATTTAAAAATTGTCCACAGGATTTTATATCCTGCGAGTATCGTTCCTCGAATCGTTCCCGATACTTTTGATTTTCCTGCAATACGACGACGATAACTCACCGCAATTTCTGTCGCATTCATTTTCATTTTAGCAGCTTTTACCTGCATTTCAACCGTCCAACCGAAAGTCTTATCTTCCATATTCATCGCTACTAATTGCGAATATCGAACCGCCCGAAAAGGACCTAAATCCGTAAAATGATATTTATAAAATATACGAATCAAATTCGTCGCTAACCAATTCCCAAAACGCTGCGGAACCGTCATCGCACCTTTCTCTAAATTCCCTGAAGCCCTAGAACCAATCACCAAATCCATTTTATTTTCAATAATTGGCTGAACCAATTCTGGTAATTCATCCGGATGATCAGAGTAATCTGCATCAATAAAAACAACAATATCCGGATGTTCCGAATTCGGTTTTGCAGCGATGTAAGCCATCCCTTTCAAACACGCATTTCCGTAACCCATTTCCGGCTGCAAGACGACCATTGCACCGTTTGCTGCGGCGACTTCCGCCGTTTTGTCCGTACTTGCATTATTACAAACAATGACTTCTCGCACCAAACCTTTCGGAATTGCTAATAATACCTGTACAACGCCAACTTCTTCGTTGTACGCAGGTATGATAACATCAATGATTGGAGTTCTTCGCATCATTTTATTTTTAATTTCAGACGGCAAAGCTAACTAAAAACTATTTATCAAATTTTTTTTAAAGCGATTGTTATTATGCTTTGTCCGAATCCCTACAAAACAAAAAAAGGGTTTCCGTCATTAACGGAAACCCTTTTATTTTATAAATTAGATTTTAATAGTCCGGTTTTCGTGCTAACGTCTAATATCTAATCCAACCTCTAAACTACTTTTTCAAAAATCGCTTCGCTGTTCTAAACTGTCCATCCGTGACCTCTACGAAATAAACGCCAGTAGCATAGTTTGCGACCTCGAAATTAAAACGATTTTCTCCATTTTGAGTAACAATATTTTCACTCAAAACGCTTTGTCCATTTTGATTATAAATATTAACCATCAAATCTTTTGACTCCTCAGCATTCAACATCAACGTTAGATTCTCAACCGTTGGATTCGGAAAAATATCTAAGCTAATGCCTAAGTTTTCCAAACCAGAAGTCGAAACTGTTAATTCTGTAAATGAAGTTGTACCAACTACGACTTCATCACCAGAAGTTGAACCAGTACCGTTTACAGCATTTCCAGCATAATAAAAGGTAACATTTCCAGTTCCAGATACTGGAGCTGTCCATTCTGCATTAAATTTATTATCCGAAGCCACCGCACTTTGCTCAAAATACTGACGTCCTCCAGCATTTGAGAGTTGTGTATTTGATGTCGTATTATTTGCCCACGTACTAATACTTGCGTTATCCGTATCTTGTAAAGCCGTAACTTGAAAACCGAAACCACCAGGTACAGCCGAAGTCGAAATCGTTAATTCTACGGCGTAAGTCGTGCCGGGAATATATTCCATTATTTCCGCAAGGGTATTTAAATCAAATAATTTCACATCAACCGATGTACCAAAATTTCCACCTGAATGACAGTTTGCACAAGTACCTTCTCCAGGAGCACCAGTTCCTCCGTTTCCTCCAGCGTTCGCTCGTCCAGAAGAATTACCCATTGTAATAATTGCCAAAAATGCTAATCCAAAAAATGTATAAATGATTCTTGATTTCATAAAATTGATTTAGTTATTAGTTGAAAATATTTAATGTTTTAACACCGCTTCCATCACTAAGTTCAGAAAGGCTATAATCCACGTTCTGAAATAGAAATTGGCTTTCTTTATAGACTTAAAAAAGATGGAAAGCATCTTTAAAACAGCAATTTTTAATTTTTATTATAATAAGAGAGGCCGAAACAAGTAACCTGAAAATTAGATATACGATAAAAGATCACCTAAATTTATAGACTCTACGAAAAAAATTACTTCCCAAACTCATACCGAATTCCCCAACTTCCATGCAAAATTCTATCATCAATATACATTGGTGTAAGCTCAATATAAAATCCAAATTGTTTTATTGGCAAACGGAAAAATATTGATACCTATCGGAAAATAATCCCTAAATAGTCCTGACTCAACCAGACATAAACATTTGCATAAAGTGAAAAATTCTCTTTTTTGATGATTTGATAATTCAAAACGGATTCCATATGTAGCTTTTCAAAATAATTATCCGTTCCAATCCTTAACTCTAGTAAAAATGTTTGATTTGATAATTTACATTCGCATAACGCCCTATATTAGACTGATAAAATACTATCCTTAAATGTGTATTTGCAATGATTATAACGGCTATTAATACCATGAAAATTGATAAACGTTTTAATAATTTCATATTGGATAATTTTGATTAGATAAGGGTAAAATAATTTTTTACTCGATTTTGAATGAAAAAATCAGTGAAGTAATCGATATTTTGAGGGAATGGAAAAGGTTAATTATTTATCATTTGGGAAATGGCATCGCTTTTACCATTTTTCGATTTTCTCGAGACGTCCGGATAGGTATAAAATATCAGTTTGAGGATGAAAAAAGATTTTCATTTTCAAATTTTCAGTCTTTATTTTACAGAAGTTTAAAATTCAAGTCCGCAAAATTCAGAGATGATGGAACGAGTCCGTACAAACGAATTTTATCTGGCTTTTTTAGATTTTAAAGCGTCATTTAAACCCAAATAATTCGTTAAAAAAAAATCACTCTTTGAATTGAATAAAGAGTATTGTAACTTTGCACCGTTTTTGGGGAAATGTTTAAACAATTATTGGTTTAAATGTTTATATCAATCAACATTAAAAATAAAGTTAAACATAATAAAATGGCAGAAGTACAATACCTACCTTATAAGGTGAAGGACATCGCCCTTGCAGAATGGGGACGTAAAGAAATCGAATTAGCGGAAGCTGAAATGCCTGGTTTGATGGCGATTCGTGAAGAATATGGTGATTCTAAACCTTTAGCAGGTGCAAGAATTGCAGGTTGTTTGCACATGACAATCCAAACAGCAGTTTTGATTGAAACATTGGTGCATTTGGGTGCAGAGGTTACATGGGCATCTTGTAACATTTTCTCTACTCAAGACCAAGCAGCCGCAGCGATTGCAGCAGCTGGTATTCCTATTTATGCTTGGAAAGGCATGAGTGAGGAAGAATTTAGTTGGGCAATTGAGCAGACTTTATTCTTCGGTGAAGACCGCAAACCATTAAACATGATCTTGGATGATGGTGGTGATTTGACGAATATGGTTTTTGATGATTACCCTGAATTAGCAGCTGGTATCAAAGGATTGAGTGAGGAAACTACGACTGGTGTTCACCGTTTGTACGAACGTATGAAAAACGGAACATTAGTAATGCCCGCTATCAATGTGAATGATTCTGTTACTAAATCAAAATTTGATAACAAATACGGTTGTAAAGAATCTGCTGTAGATGCGATTCGTCGTGCAACAGATGTGATGATTGCTGGAAAAGTAGCAGTTGTAGCTGGTTACGGTGATGTTGGAAAAGGTACTGCGGCTTCTTTGGCTGGTGCTGGAGCAAGAGTTATCGTTACGGAAATCGATCCAATTTGTGCTTTACAAGCAGCAATGGACGGTTTTGAAGTAAAGAAAATGTCAAGTGCGGTTTCTCGTGCAGATATTATCGTTACGGCAACGGGTAACAAAGATATTTTGAATGAATCTCACTTCCGTGCGATGAAGGATAAAGCAATCGTTTGTAATATCGGTCACTTCGATAACGAAATCGATATGACTTGGTTGAACGATACTTATGGTTCTACGAAAGTTGAAATCAAGCCACAAGTTGATAAATATACTATCGACGGTTCAGATGTGATTCTTTTAGCAGAAGGTCGTTTAGTAAACTTGGGTTGTGGAACGGGTCATCCGTCTTTCGTCATGTCAAACTCTTTCACGAACCAAACTTTGGCTCAATTGGAATTGTGGAACAATAGCGAAGCTTACGGAAACGAAGTTTACATGTTGCCAAAACATTTAGATGAGAAAGTTGCTCGTTTGCACTTAGCGAAAATCGGTGTAGAATTGGAAGAATTATCAACTGATCAAGCTGATTATATCGGTGTAACGGTTCAAGGTCCTTTCAAACCAGAATATTACCGTTACTAGGAATTAGAAATATTGAATTAGAAATAATTTTATTGTTCTGGTTCTTACAATATATTTTAAGCGGCAATTTCACTTTGTGGAATTGCCGCTTTATTTTTGGCTTTCACCAATCCATAATTGACGCACAATTTAAAAAATTAAACCTTTTCCATCATACCGATTCCGAGGACTCGGAATCGGTATGATGGTTTATCTTTTGCTTTTTTACTTATATTATCAACCATGAAACAAAAATTCTTATTCGCCATCCTCGCAGCCATCTTCTTCATTCCTTTTATTGGAAATGCACATCTTTTTGATTGGGACGAAATCAACTTTGCAGAACTGAGTCGGGAAATGGTAATTTTGGGGGATTATTGGAATGTTCACATTAATTACCAACCATTCTGGGAAAAGCCACCTTTGTTCTTTTGGTTTCAAGCTTTTGCGATGAGAGTGTTTGGTATGAACGAGTTTGCTGCTCGTTTACCGAATGCGATTTGTGGCATTATTACGCTGGTTTTGATTTATGATATTGGCAAAAAAGTATTTAATAATCGGTTTGCGGTGATTTGGACATTGGCCTATTTTGGTTCTATTTTGCCATTTTTGTATTTCAAATCAGGTATTATTGACCCATTTTTCAATTTGTTTATCTTCCTTGGATTGTATTATTTT
>CAWVWD010000011.1:0-20247 GCA_963933585.1 uncultured Saprospiraceae bacterium | reverse complement strand
ACATTTTTTTAATGAAATATACATTTTTACTACTCGCAGTTATAATTTTAGCGTTCGGAATGGTGAATTGCGAAAATGATAAAGCGCCAAAAACGCTTTATGAAAAATTAGAAAGAGACGCACTGAAAAGTGGTGAACGCAATGATTCTCTATTCCTAGGGTTACACTTTGGTATGAAAAAGCAAGACTTTTATATCCATTGTGCCGCATTAAACAAAGATACTATTCTCTACCAAGGTATGGGCGGAAAAGTAGAGTACCATATCAAAAATGAGTTAAAACATTCTACTCGAATGACTTTTTATCCTGAATTTAATGCCGATGAAATATGGGAAATTCCTGTCGTATTCACTTACGACGGTTGGGCACCTTGGAATAGAGATTATACCGCTACAAAATTACGAGGTCGGGTAAAAATAATGATGGAAAATTGGTACGGTGGTGAAAAATTTGTAGAAATTCCACATCCTACGGATACGATTGCGCTGGTAAAAATAGATGGTAATCGTAGAATTTTGTTAGAACGTGATGATGTAGGTACGAATGTAAAAGCTACGTTTACTGATTTAACAGTAGAGAAAAAATTAAAGGAAGAATTCAAAAAACGACAGGAAGAAAAAGCCGAAGAAAAGTAAATTGTAGGACACAAACCTATCAGGTTTCGAAGACCTTATAAGTTTATATCGCAAGAAAAATATAAACCAGACATGAAATACAAAATCACCCTAATTTTAGCATTAATCATCCTTTCAAGTTGCCAAAAAGAAGTCGCTAAAGACAAGCTATTTTCTGAAATGCCGGCTGCTCTTACAGGAATCAAGTTTGAAAATACGCTGGATATTAAAAATCCTGATTTCAACATTTATCGTTATCGAAATTTCTATAACGGTGGTGGTGTTGCGATGGCAGATGTGAATAATGATGGTTTACTCGATGTTTATATGACCGCAAATCAGACTGAAAATAAGCTATTTTTAAATAAAGGTGATTTTAAGTTTGAAGATATTACAAAGTCTGCAGGCGTTGGAGGAACTAAGGTTTGGAGTACTGGTGTAAGTATGGCGGATGTGAATGGCGATGGTTTAGTGGATATTTATATTTGTAATTCCGGTGGCATAAACGGCGAGGATAAGCAAAATGAATTGTTCATTAATAAAGGCGAAAAAGATGGTATTCCGACGTTTGAGGAATCGGCTGAGAAGTTTGGTTTGGCGAATAAGGGTTATTCCACACACGCTGCTTTTTTTGACTATGATAAAGATGGGGATTTGGATTGTTACCTTTTAAATAATTCTTATCAGGATATTGGAAGTTTCAATCTAGAGAAAAATGAACGCCCTAAACGGGACGAAGTTGGTGGTGATAAATTACTCAGAAACGACTCCGAGCCATCGGGACAAGTAAAGTTTACCGATGTAAGTGAGAAAGCTGGAATTTACGGCAGTGTGATTGGCTTTGGTTTGGGTGTGACGGTTGGTGATATTAACTTCGATGGTTGGCAAGATATCTATGTTTCTAATGATTTTTTCGAGCGGGATTATATCTATATTAATAATCAAGATGGGACATTCACGGAAGAATTAGAAAAGGAAATTAAGTCGATTTCTGCGGCTTCGATGGGTGCGGATATGGCGGATATGAATAATGATGGTTTCCCAGAAATATTCGTGACGGAAATGTTGCCAGAATCAAATGAACGTGTAAAAACCGTGACAACTTTTGAGAATTGGGATACGTACCAAAAAAAGTTGAGTACGGGTTATTATCATCAATTTACCCGAAATATGTTTCATGTTCACAATGGCGTTTCAGAGGTCTATGATAATAAAGGACACGTTACGTTTTCGGAAGTTGGGCGTTTGGCTGGTGTACATGCGACGGATTGGAGTTGGGGTGCTTTGATGGCAGATTATAACAATGATGGAAAGAAAGATTTATTTATTGCCAATGGAATTTATCAAGATTTGACAAACCAAGATTTCTTGAATTTCTTTGCAAATGATAGAAATAAATTATCCATGATTACGGATGGAAAAGTAGATTATAACAAGTTAGTTGACGTGATGCCTTCGGTGAAAATCAAAAATTATATGTACGAAAACCAAGGTGATTTGAACTTTGAAAATCGTGCGGATGATTGGGGACTAGGAACAGAAAGTCACTCAAACGGTTCGGCATATGGCGATTTAGATAATGACGGAGATTTGGATTTGGTGGTGAATAATGTGAATATGCCTTGTTTTGTGTATCGCAATAATGCAGAGTCTTTATTGGATAATCATTATTTAAAATTTGATTTAAAAGGGAAAGGAAAAAATACACAAGCAGTTGGAGCGAAAGTGACGATTAAGCATGGTGGGGAAATCTTTTACATAGAACAAATGCCTATTCGTGGTTTTGAATCTACGGTAGATTTTCGTCCAAATATTGGTTTAGGAACGTTGGCGAAAGTAGATTCTGTGATCGTAGAATGGTATAATTCTGATGCGACAACGATAATGACAAACGTAGAAACAAACCAAATATTGATACTAAAAGAAAGCGAAGCAAACGCTGGAAAGTGGAATAGAAAAACGAATGGAAAAACTATTTTCCGAAATATCACTCCTACTCTACCGATTGATTATCAACACGTTGAAAATAGATTTGCGGATTTTGACCGAGAGCGATTATTGTATCACATGAGAAGTACGGAAGGGCCAAAAATAGCAATCGGTGATGTAAATGGCGATGGGAAGGAAGATTTCTATGTTGGTGGCGCGAAAGGTTCTCCCGGGAAATTATTCATTCAAGCTGCAAACGGTTTTCAAGTCTCTAATCAGGCGGAATTTATTAAAGATAAAGAATCCGAAGATTTGGGTTGCATCCTATTTGATGCGAATGGCGACGGTAAAGATGACCTTTATGTAACCAGTGGTGGAAGTGAATTTTCTCCATCTTCGTTGCCACTTTACGACCGTTTGTATATCAATCAAAATGGTAAATTTGTAAAGGCAGCACAACAATTACCGGAAAAACGTTTGACAGCGACTTCTTGCGTAACGGCGGGCGACTATGATAATGATGGCGACCAAGATTTATTTGTTGGAAGTCGTTTACGTCCGTTTCTATTTGGCGTCCCTGTAGATGGTTATATCTTGAAAAATGACGGAAAAGGTAACTTTACAAATGTAACGGAAACGATAGCGAAAGCCCTGAAAGAAATCGGTTTGATTACCGATGCGAAATGGTCTGATATTGATGGTGACAAGGATTTAGACTTGATAATTGTCGGTGAATGGATGGGCATTACCGTTTTCAAAAATGAAAATGGACAATTTACAAAGACAAAAGCGGGTTTAGAAAATTCAAACGGTTGGTGGAATACAATCGAAATGGCAGATTTAGATCAAGATGGCGATATAGATTTTGTGGTTGGAAATCACGGTTTAAATTCTCGATTCAAAACTTCAATAGCACGTCCAGCTTGTATTTATATCAATGATTTCGATAGAAACGGAACGGCGGAGCAAATCATCTGTACTTACAATGGCGACAATTCGTATCCGTTGGTATTACGACATAATTTAATGATGCAGATGCCACATTTGAAAAAGAAATATTTGAAATACGAAAGCTATAAAAATCAGACCGTAGACATGATATTTTCGGAAGCAGAGATGAAAAATACGGTAATTCACAAAGTACAAACCTTTGAATCTTCGATTTTAATTAATGATGGAAAAGGAAATTTTACGGTAAAAGCGTTACCAAAAGCGGCTCAATCTGCTCCAGTTTATGCGATTCTTCTCAAAGACGTGGATAATGATGATAACTTAGATATTTTGTTAGGTGGAAATCTGTACGCTGCAAAACCTGAAGTTGGTCGTTATGATGCGAATTATGGCTTATTATTAAAAGGAAATGGAAAGGGAGATTTTGAATCAATTGCAACAACGAAATCTGGTTTTTTTGTAGATGGTGAAATGCGTGATTTGGAGAGTTTGAAAGTTGGAAACCGGGAAGTAATTGTAGCGGTTAGAAATGATGATGGAATTATAGTCTTCGAATGGAATTAATTTTTAATTAATGGACTAAAAACCGTAAGATACTTTTTACTTAGGGAAATCAACTAATCGGTAAAGTGAAGTAAAAGGTACTTCCTTCTTTCAGGACACTTTCTGCCCAAACTTTACCGTTATGTCTTTTGACGATTTTATCCACTAACGATAGCCCAACACCAGTCCCAGCATATTCATGATCAGAATGTAAACGGCTGAAAAGTTCAAATAACCGATCAGCAAACTTCATATCAAAACCAACTCCATTATCCTTAATATAATAGGTAACCTCAGTTTCAGAAGTTGTGGCTCCAACTGTGATTTCTGGTTTTTCTGTTTTACTAGAATACTTAATCGCATTGGATATTAAATTATCCCAAACTTGCTTTATCAATATTTTATCGCCTTTAACGGCTGGCAGTTCATTCGCAATTAGTACCGGTTTCTTTTTTAATGATTGTGTGAATCCCATGAAAATATATGCCACCATTGAGTCCATTTTCAACATCTCTAATTGAAGTGCGGTATGTCGAATTTTTGAATATCGCAAAAGATCATCAATCAGCGTATTCATATTATCTGCACCATCTACGATAAAATCTAGACATTCTAAAGCATCTTCGTCCAACTGATGTCTGTATCGTCTTTCCAATAATTTCGAGAAAGAAATTACATTCCTAAGTGGCGTTTTTAAATCATGCGAAACAGAATGGTTAAAAGCATCCAACTCTTCATTTCGCTCTTCTAACATCAATAACAGTTTATCTTTCTCATTAATACTACTTTCTAATGCCATCTTTTGGGATTCGATAAGCCGCTTATTTAAGAAATCTTGTCGCTTATTAGATTCCAAAATTCGAGTACCTATCAAACTGACAACTACAATCGACATAATTCCGTAAGCCTGATGCGCAAAACCTTCAACTGTAAATTGAAGATTAAAAGCCAACAAGGTCAGATGTGCAAAAATATAAAGGAACGCGATAAAAATCAAGTTAAAGTATCGAATATTTAAGAAGCCAGAGATAAAAGTAATCAAAATGACATTCGCTGTATAGAAATAAAAATCATCAACGCCTATAAAAAAAGTGAATGCTATATGAGAAGAAAGACAACTAATAGCAACAAATATAGCCGTGAATTGATATTGATCAGGCGTTTTGATAACCTTGAACGATAAACTATAGGCAATAGCAATAATAGTAGAAATAGTAACACGAAGGATTACGAATTTATAAAAAAGAATGGCATCATATAAGACATAATCCAACGTCAAAAACAGGAGATAGGTTACTATTCCTAAGAGCGTTGAATATCTAAAAACCTTTAATTCTGATTCTAAATAATTATTATTAAAAGCCCTCTCTGTTTGAGCATCTCTAAATTGTAGCTTCCACTTATTCATAAATATTTAAATATGTATTCATTAGGCACGTGATAAAAATAACCGGCCAATTTCAATTTTACCCTTATTAAAAATAATGATAGTACTTTTTACCCGAAAAAAAAAAGTCCGTTCTTTTTATGATAAAAAAACTACAATCGTAAAATAATTCGTTATCATTTATGCCCCTTTTTACGGAAAATCGAAGTTTGAGGTCGCTCTCAAACAATAAAAATAGACGCATCAATCCAGAAATCTAAATTTATAATTCATCAATTGCTCGAAACCTGTATTCACGCCACCGCAAGCAATTACCAAAACCGTATCCTGCCCATTTAATTTCTCACTATACAATAACGGATAAGCCAACGACGCACCACAAGCGGGTTCTACCAATATATTGTACTCATCTAAGAATGAAAATATCGCTCGAACAGTATCTTCATCACTTACTAAAAATGGCGTTACTTTATACTCTTTCGCTTGCTCAAAAGCTTGAACAGCAATTCGTTTTGCCCCCAAACTCGACGCAATCGAGGTAATGGATGGTAAGGTTATAATTTCATCTTTTTCTATACTTTTTTGAAACGAGGCCGCCCCAAAAGTCTCCACTGCAATCACTTCCGTATCTTCCCAACCATTCCGTCTCATACCTTCCAAAACGCCCAAAAGTAACCCGCCGCCACCGACTGAAAGTACGATTTTTGAAGGTTGAGGCATTTTCTTTACACATTCATCTATCATTGAAGCATGACCTTCCCAAAGTAACGCATCATCAAAAGGCGAGACATAAATCGCACCACTTTCTTCTGCTTGTCGCAAAGCATATTCATGCGTTTCGTCCCAGACCTTACCATAAATTTCAACTTCAACACCTAGATTTTTAATCTTAGCAATCATCAATTCAGAAGTCGATTTCTGAACAATAATCTTTACCTCAGCACCCAGTTTCGTCCCAACGTAAGCCATCGAAAATCCAGCATTTCCACCAGAAGAAGCAATGAATTTCCGCTGCCCTTTTTTAAGATAATGACGACAAAGGTTTTCCATTCCACGAATCTTAAAAGAACCCGTTGGCTGATGACATTCCATTTTGTAAAAGACATTTAAACCTTTTTCTTCCTTTAATTTATACGACTTCAATAAAGGTGTTTTGCTATAAATCGTTTTCATTACTTTTTTTAAATCATTCCTAAATAAGAGTAAATCGTTTAACCGATAATAATTCCTGATTCTTAATAACTATCAATAATTCTTAATTGAACGTAACATATCCAAATATAAACCGTCAATAATTTTAGATTGCGGCTCCCCCAATAATGCAAAATTACTATATCCAGGAGCAGAGTTAATTTCGATAATCGAATAATCGTTTACCTTTCCAGTAATCGAATCTGTCATCAAATCGATTCCACAAAGTCGCAAACCCATTTTTTGTGTGATGCCAATTGCCAATGCTTTATATTCTGCACTGATTTTATCTGTAAAATCAATCGCCTTTCCGCCGAGAGATAAATTCGCAATATTCAATAACACAACTTTTACGCCTTTCGGCAATATATCGTTATATGATAAGTTCAATTCCGCCAATTTAGCCCTTATTCGTTGATCATTAATACTAAAAGTCGTAATTCCTTTCAATTCATTCGAACGCTGTTTCAACAATGTCCTCACATCCGCCTCCCCATTTCCAATCACTTGTAATGGCAACCGTTGATAAGCACAATAAACCTTTCCATCAAAAACTACAATTCGAAAATCATTACCTTTCGCAAATTGCTGAACCATCATTATTTTTGAATCTACAAATAATTTTTTCGCAGATTCAAAATATGCCTCCTTGTTATTTATCTTATAAATATGCTTTCCTTTCGCTCCGGCATTTGGCTTAATAATAACCGGAAAACCAAGTTCTAAAGCATATAAATAACCTTCCTGAATACCTTTTTCTATTTTAAGATGTCGATTCAGCTCTTCATTTACAAACGTATCAAACGCAGGAACCAAAAAACCAAAATGCTGCAAAAAATAATTAGAATAACCTTTATCAATTGCAATTCTTACCGCTCCTTGTGTATTAATATCAAGACACGATTCTTTATAAAAAGTCCGCTTCCCATTATCAAAAACAATACAACCACAGTATCCATATTGTGGCTCAATAATTAGTTCTCCACCTACTTTCGGAACCAATTTAATCAACTTTTGAGTAACAAAATATTGTCGCATTATCTTGTCGCATTATTTTATTAATGATTATAAAAAAGACCATTATACTAACCTTCATCGATGTAACGGCCTTTTTATACCTTTTTAAATTTTTCCGACTAAATCCCAATTCGCTCTCCCATCACAACAGCGGTTTCAATTCCTTTCTTCGTATTTTCCAAGATATCCGAATCAATTTTAAATTGATTTTTATCAATCAACATCACAACCGTCGAACCACCAAAAGCAAAATATCCCATTTCGTCCCCTTTCTTAATATCCGAATTTGACGTATAAGTTTCGATAATAGTTCCAACCATTGTCGCACCAACAGGACTTAATAAAATCTCACCTTTATCAGGTGTAGAAAGTAAAACGTATTCTCGTTTATTTTCACAAAAAACCTTTGTGAAATCTTTATGCAAGGCATAAGGAGAAACCGAATAATAACGACCTTTTATTTCCTGTGCTTTCGAAGCATGACCATTATAAGGGAAGTGAAAACGGTGGTAATCATTTGGAGCTAAACGGAAAATTAACATGGCCGAATTCCTATATTTTGCGGCCAAGTCTTTATCCTGCAAAAATGCTTCTAACGTGAATTTTTGACCTTTCACAAAAAACGTATTGACCTCTTCCAAATTCTCAAATGCAATCAACTTCGCATCCGCTGGCGAAACCAAACCTTGCTCAATTGGTCGAGCTTCAGGTTTCAGTTTTCGGTAGAAAAAATCATTAAATGATGTAAAATCTTCAACCGCTTTTACCGATTCATTCATATCAATATTCAACGATGAAACAAAATTCGTTATCTTTTGAGTCGAATTTCGTTGATTCATCATTCGACCGTAAAGAGCGGAAAGCATTTTTCGTTTTACCAATAAATCTAAGGCCAATTCTCCAAACGGATTATAATATAAAAACTTCAAAAAAGCTTCTCCAGGAGGCGTTTCCGTAATAAGTTCGCCTGTTTTCCTTTTAATATATTTAATATTTTCCAGCATAATTGTTTCCTCGATTTTGAGTTCTGGCAAAGGTAGAAATATCATCTCAGTTTATCTCGATTTTTCTTCGGGACATATTTCGCAAGAATTTCCGCATACAAAAATACTACATGTTCCATCATTGCGGTGAATGCTGCAATCTGTACGAAACAGGGGCGTTCAAGCTACTAAATATGGTTTCTTTTACACTCGCCATATTGCGGAACGAATCCGCGATAATAGAAGATTTTGATTTTTAAATCGTAATTTTTTTTAAAAATCTATATTCTCCTGTTTTCCAAAAAACCATAACGAGAGATATTTTCGTAGTTTTGCGAATTAATAGATTTTGAATCACTATAATATATAAAAATGACCTTTAGCGAATTAGGTTTATCAGCAGCTTTACTGGAAACTTTAGCAACATTAAATTATAAAGAACCAACACCAATTCAAGAAGCAGCAATTCCTGCAATTTTGAAAGGAAACGATATTTTAGGCGTTGCTCAGACTGGTTCTGGAAAGACAGCGAGTTTTGTATTACCTGTTTTGATGAATTTACAGCGAAGCGAACCTTTGAAAAACAGAAAAATCAAAGTGTTGGTATTAGTACCCACAAGGGAATTAGCGATACAAGTTGATAGTGTATTTAAACAGTTCGCTCAAGTCATGGAAAAACGTATCAAAACCTTAGCGGTTTTTGGTGGTGTTTCAATAAACCCTCAAATGATTTCCATGCAAAATGTCCATATTTTGACGGCAACTCCCGGACGATTATTGGAATTGATTGAAAATAAAGCCTTGCAATTATCGGATGTAGAGACCTTGATTTTGGACGAAGCGGATAAAATGTTAAACCGAAGTTTTGAGGAAGAAATCAGTCAACTTTTGGCATTATTACCGAAAAAGAGACAAAATTTATTGTTCTCTGCTACATTGAGTAAAAATGTCAAAAACATCAAACAAGTCATTTTACATGATCCAACGGTTATAAAAATAGCACCGAAAGTTGAAAATATTGAGCAAATCAACCAATCTGCTTATTTAGTAACAGAAGAGAAAAAAGGACCTTTACTACGATATTTGATTCAAGCGAATGATTACCAACAAGTTTTGGTTTTCGTTTCCTCTGCCTTTAATGCCGATAAAGTCGCTTATAAATTAAATAATAATGCCGTGAATGCGATTTCGATTCACAGTAAAAAATCACAAGGAGCGAGAACAAAAGCATTAGAAAAATTCAAAAATGGAGAAATTCGAGTTTTGGTCACCACAGATTTACTTTCTCGAGGTATCGACATTGAGTTTTTGCCTTGTGTAATTAACTACGAATTACCCCGATCTCCAAAAGATTATATTCATAGAATCGGTCGTACAGGTCGTGCGGAAGCTTCAGGAGATGCAATTGCTTTAGTCACAGAAGCAGAATTACACCATTTTAAAGTGATTCAAAAAAAGATGAAAAAATGGATAAAATTGACTTATAGTGAAGAGATTGATTTACATGGGTTTTAGGGTTTCAAATAAAAAATAGGCGTCTTTCAAAATTTATAAATCTGGTAAACTACTTTTAGTTCTTTGATAATTTATGCACGTAGCGGCTGTCTTTAATTGCCGAAAAACATGGAGACAATCGTTACGTGCAAAAATTATCAAAGAGCCTACTTTTTAATAAAGATGAAAGATGCCCATTTGAATACTAAAAAAGTTTATAATTCATTATTCGACCGCCATTCTAAGTTTGTAAAGCTTGGTATCAATTTCATGTAATTGATTCACTAATAACACCAAATTTTTAAAATCTCGAACGAGGTCTTTTATATCTGTAAAAGAATAGCCCATTATTTCTACAAAACAGTTACTTTCTTTATAATATTTCCTTTGGCCGTTTTCAATTGAACAAAATAAATACCTGCTGCAAAACGAGTGACATCAATATATTTTTGAATTGTTTCGCTGCCATTATTACGAATTTTTTGTTGGTATTTAACTTGTCCGTTCACATCAAAAATTGTCAAATTTCCTTCTTGAATCGTGGATAATTCGATATCAATATTCAAGATATTCTTGACAGGATTCGGATAAGTTTGTAGAGAAATAGGCACACTTTCGTTATTAATTTCAATCGTTGAAGTTGTCGTATCTGCGGTCATACACAAGGACAAATAATCAATATCCGGCCCTTCACTTTCAATATTTTTCAACTCAATACTATGTGAACCAATCGGCAAATTTTGCATAAATGTTACATAAGACCAAGTGTTCCAATCCGTTGTTTTTGAGAATATTAGCGTTGGATAAGTCAAATTTCCATCTATCGAAACTGCTAATAGTTTATCCTCCGTTCCTTGTGTATAACGAATCGAAATTTCGTAAGTCGTATCCATTGTTGTAGAAACATTGAACATAACTAATTCTAACGTATCCGCTCCAAAATCCGTGTAACCATCGCCCAACGCACCAGTCGCATCATCCAAAACAATATTCGCTCCACTTAAAGTTGCCGCTTCCGCTTGATAAATATTATCAATACAGGTATTGTCATCAAAAATCGTAAAGCGTTCCATTTCCGAACAACCATTCGCATCCGTAATCGTTACGTGATAATTTCCAACCAATAAATCATTTCTGTTTTCCAATATCGAACCATCCGACCAAATAAAAGTATAAGCCGAAGTACCGCCAGAAACCGTCAAATCAACAATTCCATTCGCACCAGTCGTCGGAAAAACGGAAGCGATAAATGATAAAACAGATGGTTCATTGATCGTTGTGGTGTCCGAAGTCGTACAACCTAAACTATCTGTAATTGAAACCGTATAATTTCCACTTTGGAGATTATCAATCATCGAAACCGTTTGTCCCGAACTCCAAACATAAGTGTAAGTTGCAGTTCCGCCAGATGTTACCGCCGAAATTGAACCGTTTACGTTTCCGTTACAATCAATATCCGTTGGTGTTAATTGTATTCCTAAAGCAGTTGATTCGGTAATCGTTTCTGTTATGGTGGAAACACAACCGCTTAAATCCGTTGCGGAAAGCGTATAAGTTCCTGCTGCGATATTTTGGAGGTTTGCAGTCGTTTGTCCGTTACTCCAAAGAAAAGTGTACGTACCTGTTCCGCCAATCGTCGAAGTAGAAATTGAACCCGTACTATTTCCGTTACAATTTATATTTTGACTATTAATAATCGAAGAAACTAAAACGGTCGGTTCTGTAATTGTCACCAAAATCGTATCGATACAACCATTTGCATCCGTAATAGTTGGCGTATAAGTTCCTGCTAATAAATTAGTAGCCGTTGGATTTGTTTGACCATTTGCCCAGTTATAAGCATAGAAAGTAGTTCCACCCGTTGTCGTTAAAGTTGCACTTCCAGTATTATTTCCGTTACAATCGACATTGGTAATCGCTGAAATATTCGCTGTCAAAATCGAAGGTTCGGTAATTGTCGTAATTGCACTTCCTGTACATCCGACATTATCCGTTACCGTCAAATCATAATTTCCAATATTCAAATTCGTAAGTGAATTTGTCGTTGCGTTATTACTCCATAAATAAGTGTAATTTCCATTGCCACCGGTAACATTTACATTCGCATTTCCGTTTGCATTTCCATTACAATCAATATTCGTTTTGGTAATAATCGGTAAAATTGGTAATGATTGAATAATATCAATCGTATCCGTAAATATTTGATTTAAAGTATCCGTCACTTGAATCCAATACATTCCAACCGCTAAATTTTGAATAGTTTCCGTGGTGTCGCCAGTACTCCAAAGGTATTGATACGGTTCACGTCCGCCATCCATTGTCACTGAAATCGCACCCGTCGAGTCGCCATGACAAGTAATATCTGTCTGTGTTACAAAACCTTCTAACCCTAAATCACAAACGGTAATAAAGTCAATTCTTGGTGACCAATCTTGTCGATATTTCAAGGTTAAAGTGTGCGTTCCAGCCGTTAGATATTTATTAAAATCAACGAATTTATAAATCTTCCAATTTGTCGTTGGTGCAAAAGGAAAATCCGTATATTCAACGATATTATCAATTTCAATTTTTACATTTCTATCCGTATTATATTGATTAGAATATCTAAAACCAATACCATAATAACCGTCTTCTGCGACATCAAAAGTATAATTTGCTTCGCCTAAAGTATCATTACTAAAACGAATATAGCCTCGTCCAGTTGCCGAATCTTGATACCAAATATTGTAACTCATATTTTGATAAATCCCCTCTTCTGCTTGCATAATCGTATCCAAACAAAGTCCAGCTGGATAAATATCCGTGGACGTTTTTAATTGACAACCTAAGGTATCTGTAATCGTAATTCGATAATTGCCGACAGGCAAATTCGCTCTATCTTCGGTCAGTGTGCTATCTTTCCAGTAAAATGTATAAGGCGGATTCCCGCCGAAAGCCGTTAAGTCAACCGTTCCGTCATTTCCAATAGAAACCGTATTATTAAAAGTCGCTTCCATTGTATCGGGTTCGATAACCGTTGCGATTGAAATATCAATACAACCATTCGCATCCGTAACCGTCAGTGTATAATCTCCAGCGACTACATTATAAGTCGATTTCCAAGTTGGTCCATTACTCCATTGATAAGAATAATTTGTTGTTCCACCAGTCACAGCAACCGTTGCTCGTCCATTAGTTTGACCCTTACATTTTACATCAATCATAGTAAAAATAGGCGTAATTTCGGTCGGTTGTAAAACCGTAAATGTATCAATTGTTATTTGTCCAACTTCATCCGTGGCCGTGATATAATAATCACCGGCTAACAAATTAGTGATCGTTTCGACCGTATCGCCGGTACTCCAAACGTAATCGTAATTTCGAGTTCCACCAGTTGATAAGACGGTAATTTCACCTACAGAATCTGCATAACAAATATTATCTATAATATTTGCATCCAAAGAAATCGGTACGACCACTTGATTACAAACCGAGATAAAGTCAATCCAAGGGCCCCAATTATGATTGCCGTGAGCAAGGACCAATTGATGCGTTCCTGCGGTCAAATAATCTACGAATTCTGCTCGTTGCCAATTCTCCCATTCATAAGTTCGAGGGAAATCAAACTGCGCAAATTCTACCGCTCCATCTATCAAAATTTTCACGCTTCGAGTCGCCCATTTATCGGTATAACGGAAACCAATGGTGTAAAAACCATCGGCAGGAATATCAATCGAATACGTTGCCGTTTCGGTGGTGTCATCTGTCATATAAATCATTCCATCGCCCAAAGCGTATCGCTCATTCCAAATATCAATCCCGATATTATTCAAGATTCCATTTTCTGCCTGAAGAATCGTATCGACGCACATATCGTCGGGATAAATATCAACGGCGATCGCTTGAATACAATTATTTGCATCCGTTATCGTAAGATTATACGTGTAAGGAATCAGGTTACTAATATCTTCCGTCGAATCGCCAGTTTCCCAGACAAAAGTATAAGGTAAAATTCCACCAGTCGGGGACAAATCGATACTTCCGTTTGAATCTGCGGAAGCAATAATCGAATACGGAACAAGAACAGTGTCCGGCTGAGTAATTATATAATCCACACTGTCTTTACAATTTCTAAAATCCGTAACGGTAACGTTATAATTTCCAGGTGTTAAATTTTGTAAAATAGAAGTAGAATCATTGCCATTCCATTCATACCGTAATTCTCCAAATGCGCCGGCAACACTTAAGTTTATCGTTCCATTCCCAAAACCATAACAACTTACATCCGCAACCACTGCCGAGATATCCACATAAATCGGAATTCCGCCACAACCACAAGTTGCATTATAAATATCCAAAACCGTACATGGATTTCCATCATCACAAGGTTGGCCAACTAATCTATTATCGCAAAAATCACAGAAATCGGGCAGTCCATCCAAATCCATATCTAAATTATCATCGCCACCAACACAGATATCAAAAGCATCACAAACGCCATCATTATCTGTATCTACTCCGTTTGGCGTTCCGCCGCAATTACAGTTGACATCAAAAACGTCATTAATCGTACATGGATTTCCATCATCACAAGTCGTTCCAACCAAATTATCATTACAGTTATCACAATCATCCGGCGTTCCATCACCGTCCGTATCTATATTATCGTCACCGTTTGGACAAATATCTGCTTGATCACAAACTCCATCGTTATCCGAATCCATCAAAACGCCTGCACAATTACAATTGACATCCGTAATATCCAGAATCGTACAAGAGTCGCCATCATTACACCATTGCCCAGCCGTTGCACAACCCGTACAATATGACAAAGTTAATCGGTCAATATTCGGTTCGTTATTCGGATTACTCGTAAATAAAATTGTATGTATTCCCAATGAAAAGTACTGTGATAAAAGAACTGTATCCCACTTTTCCCAAGTCGTATCCGTCGTTGGAAAAAGTAAATTACTATTAGTTATTATCCCATCAATCTCTACTTGCAAATGTCTATCATACGAACTTCCGTTAGAGTATCGAATCGCAATATCATGGATTCCAGTATCAATAGCAGTAACCGTGAATTCAAGTGTATCGCCTTGCCAACCGTTCCAATCAACAAAACCTGCCCCAAAAAATTGAATGTGATTTGCCGCAACATATCCACCAACATAATATGCATCTTCCGCTTCGTATTGCACATCTTGGCAAGGATCCACCCCGTCCGCAACGCCATCGCTATCTATATCCAAAATTTCCCCAATACAATCACAATTGATATCATAAATATCATTGGTCGTAAAGACATTATTATCGTCACAACTATTTCCAGGTCCCGAACAATCACAAGCTAATTCGCCAACAATCATGATACTATCAAAATTACTAATCGCAATCGAATTCGTTCCGTTATCGGGATTGTAACTATTCAAATTTGTATGTAACATATTGAACGAAATATCAGGGTTTCCGCCTTGTTGTTCAATCGTAAAGCAAACCGTTCCAACGATTTTTGTTACGGTATCAATTGCAATACACGAACTACTCGAATTCAATAATTTCATCGTCAAACTGAACTCGCCAGTTTCCGCATCCACGTCAACCTGTTGTGCCGACCAAGCACCAGTACAATTACTCGAACTATCAAATTCCACCGCTGTATAACTTTGAAACGTCAAAGCATCCGTATTATAATTTAATAAAATGGATGATGTTCCTAACTGAAAACTCCCATTTGTCGCTTTCATCGTGATGGCTACACAATACGTGTAAGTTCCACATTGCAGATTCGAAGCGAGGTTTAATTCCGCCTGTGCATTTGCATTTTGAAGAAATCCAATTAGAATCAGGAATATTATATATAATAATTTTTTCATTTCTCTTGAGTTGAACAGGTTACGGGTTGTGGGTTGTGGATTACGGATTGCGAGTTTGGACTGTTTTTTACGTAGAAATACGTTAGAACGATAAAACTCGCAACCTGCAACTCGTAACCCACAACCCGACTACATTTTTCCAATTTTGCTTCGATTCTCAAACCACAGATTATAATCTTGATTATTACTATTTTTATCACCATCCAAATCCGCTTTTGAGTAACCGATATTTGAACCATTATTCAATTTGTAATAATTATAATCTTCATTATTAATAATATGATCACCATTCATATCACCTGCGTACATCGCAAAAATATTACTGATAGGTTTCAGTTGGCTTTCGCCAAATGCTTTCCAAGAAGCTTGCGTGAAATCATAAACATAAGTCGCATTATCCAACACCACAGGAATGCTACTCATCACTCCTAAGTGATTTCGGTGAAAAATCGCCAAATGATAAGTTCCTGTAATTACATTATTAAATGCAATACCAGGCGTTCCGTCCATTTGCATAATAATGCCATCCTTTCGCAACAAAACAGCTTGTCTATCAATCACTTGTGTATAATCAGCTGCTTGCCGCAATTCTATTAATAACCAATCAACTGTATCTGTTGGTAAGGTTGTAAACGTTTCCGTTCCGCCGTAATTAAAAGGCGCGGTATTGTAAGGTTGAGCAGTTGGAAAAATAACGGAATTGGCTAAAGCCGTTGACATTTCATTTGAGGTATTGTTATAAAAACCTTCTAGAACGACTTTCACTTGCATACACGCACAAGCCGTTTGAACCAAAGGTGTAAAGTGACAACTACTCGGAACAACATTTCCGACATTTATAATCGGCACTTTTTGAGTCGTATAACTATTTCCTAAATTATTAGAAAAAGTATTATCAATAGAAGTATCATTTGCACCTAACCAATCTTGTAAAAGTGTTGAATAAACCTGTCGATAATCGTATTGCGTTTGACTCGGGCTTGGTGCACCTTCATTATCTTGATTTTGTAAATCCACATTATTCCCAGTAACGCCACCTTCTACACCAGAACCAACGACAAACATAGAACTCAATGTTCCATGATCTGTTCCAAAACTTCCATTTTCAACAATCTTCCGTCCAAATTCAGAAAAAATAACGGTCATTACTTTATTATCCAAACCTTGACTTTGTAAATCATCTTGAAATGCTTTAACCGAATCTCCAATATCTTGTAAAAGATTCGCATGCCCTCCAGTCGTTGTACTTCCTTGATCAGTTTGTGCGACGTGTGTATCAAAACCGCCAGTTGTCGCCATGAAAATCTTAGTACGAGAACCGCCACTTAACATCCGAGAAATAGTTTTAAGCTGTTCAGATAAATCGGAATTCGGATAAACCACACTACTATTCGTCCCATTATTAAAAGTCGTTTGAACCCGACTTGCATAAACATTCAAGCTACTTGCAATTCCTTCCATAAAACTCAACATTCCACCATGCTCTGTATTCGGAACATTCAAAATTGGCTCCCCAGCAATCGAAGAGATTACAGAATAAAATCCTTGTGAATCCCTTCCGGACATCGTAATTTCGTGACTATGCTGTTCTTGTGTATGAAATCCCGTATTATTCATTCGTCCGAATAACATGCCTAAAGGATCTAATTCACCAGTAAAAGGCAAACCATTATAAGATGGATAACGATCATCCATAAACCGACCTAACCAACCATCTCTATAGTTTTGAATACTGCCACTACCAGTCAGCCAATTATCTAAAGCTTTGAAGTGCGACTTATTCGGATTCGCATGACCGACGCCTTGAATCACGTTTAATTTGCCATTATCATACAAAGATTTGAAACCAGTTAATGATGGATGTAAACCAATTTGTTGATTCGTTGGTAAGGTTGTATCTAAGTTAATTAACTGATTTTGAGGTAAATACGTATCCGCTCTAAAGTTTGCATAATCGGAAAACTGATTTAAAGGAACAGTCGTATTAAATATATCATTTCCACCATTTAAGTAAATCACAACCAATGACCGATCCGTTGGATTACACGGATTAAACCACGCAGGACTTGTTGCTGCTAATGATTGTATCGGTAACCCTCCGGATAATAAAGGTACAACTCCCAAGGCAGAACTTAATTTCAAAAATTTTCTTCTTTTCATCTTACTTGTTTATTGTTTATTGACTAGAATGTTTGAAATTCGGGTGATCCAATAAGTGCTTCAAAAAGGTCTTCTAAAACGACTTTTACGGCAGAATCATCATTTGTAGCCATATAATTTTGCCACTCAAACATCCAATTAATAACACTGATTCCTCCAATTAATTTATCTTTAAAATAATCCCAACGGTCAGCATCAGGCATTTCTGGTAAAGTGATTTCAAAAACCTGTGTAAGTAATTGATCCGCATATTCTTGATTTATAAAATTGTCTTTTACGTAAATAACAATATCAACTTCAAACGGTAAGTTCTGATAAATACTGACGATAGTCGAACCATTTAATAAGGCAGATGCCATTTTATATCGCATCGGTAAAGTCGAAGTATCAGCCCAATTTTTGCTAAAACCCGGTGATTTAAAAAACCCAGCGTAACCTTCTACCGAAATGGCATATTCAGAAAAGCCCATTACTGCTAATATATCATTAATTAATCGTCCGCTATAATCGGGAAAATTAGATGGTGTTGCATTTAATCCGCCCATATTATTGGCATCAAATAAATTAATTGTAGGAAAGTATAATTCTAAGGGAGATTTGATTTTTCCACCAATAACTTCGTCCGTATTATCACTATCATCTTCATCAAAAAAGTGAACAGATTTCAATAATTTTTTCAAAATATTTTCGAGTTCATAATTATCTGCGGAAAACTGTAAAGCCAAAGGCTCAATAATATCCTGTTCAATTTCAGTTGAAATATTATCGCTTACAAAAAACAAGTATAATCTTCGAACAAAAGCACGAGCGGTTTCTAATCGACCAAAAACCATATCTACGAACTCCTGAAATTCTCGATACATATCTGATTCAGAAGTCGCTCCAATAATAATTTGATTATCAAAATGGTGGCTGAACTGCTTATTTCCAATATGATGGTGATTGTAATAAGCATAACCAATCGTTAGCCCTGTACTGGGTTCAATATCCGTTATTGCACCATCTCGAAGTCCAGTTAAAATTTTGGCGGCTTCTTGAACATCGTGTTCTGTATAGTTACTATAATCGCCTGCTCCAATTTGCTCGCCTTTCAAAATAGTAAATAATTCTAAGAATTCTCGAGCATAATTTTCATTTGGATTCCATTTATTGTTCACATCATTATTCAAATAACGCAACATCCGATTATCCAATGAAACTCGATATACAAAATCTTTAATATTTCCCGTAGCAAACTCTTGAAATAAACGGTAAGAATTGAATAACCGCCAATCTGTGTCACCATCCGATACAAAAATAGCAGAATAAAAAACTGCCATTTTATGTCGAATCGAAGAATCATGCATTAACTCGTTATAAAACCAAAACAGCACGGACTTTTCTGCTTCATTTGTATTAGAGGGTGGAACATAAGGGTCATCAGTTAACCAAAAATTTATTCCATCTTCATAATTAATTGGTCCTTTATCTTCTATCAGAGGAGGAATTGTAAAAAGCTCATCTACGGCTTGAGTGGCTGTTTTTGTTGCAAAGTCAGTAATTCGTGCTGGTGTGATGTGATAAGTCGTTCTACGCAGTAAGTGTGCGGCTAGGCGTTTGCCTAATACTCCTTGACGAACTGTTAATGATGCCATAATTGGTGATTAATTATTTGGTAACCAATATAAAATAGTATCTACATTGAAGAATCTCTATTGTTAATGATTTTATTTTGAGGAGGTAGATAACTGGAATTAGGTCTAATTTTAACTCAAACAAATTTACGTTTTTTAAAATACTTTTGACAATAAGATTCATGAAAAATATTAGTTCGTGCTATAAATGTGCACTTTCATCTTTTTTCATACCATTAAAACGGTGTGTATTCAACGGGTGACTTGAATAAAGTCACCCGTTGAATTATGGTGTACGAGTGTAGCACTACTAAACATTAAACTGGTTTAATAAAAACTAAAAGTAATTCATTCCAATTTGACTTTTGGATTGAATTCCAGTTATTTTTGCATCAGTAATAGGGCGTATCTCAATGACGTTTGTCAGTAATCGTCAATTGATTTGAATATAACTTCAGATTAGAGATATCACATTTATGCATCTTTAACAAAAAAAATTAGCTATGAAAA
>CAWVWD010000010.1:0-20547 GCA_963933585.1 uncultured Saprospiraceae bacterium | reverse complement strand
TCAAGTTTGTACGTTTAGTTAGATTTACGGGTATCTTTGATTTTTGAGAAACCACTTTTTACCAGTCCCATTAGTTTACTGATTATTTTCCAACTTTTGGACGAAAGTTATCTCTTTTTTATTTGTTTTAGCAATTTTATACCGCGTTTTTTGATAACTCATATAGAATTATTATCTACACTGAGAATTGCTGTACGCTTAACAATCAGTATCAATTTAATTTAATAGCATGCTTTCGCTTGATGAAGGTTTATATTATCTAGTAATTCGAAAAGGCGAAACTCCTGATATCTTGCATAATTCGAGGTTTATGGTAAAGTAACACAAATATTTGACGACTAAATCTATGAGGTTTTTTACGTAATCAATTTATCAAAACCTGTTAAATCTCACCATTTTCACCAAAATAAAAAGTCATTCAGTATATTTACAATTCTTAAAAAAAATGATGGACGGCTGACGGCTAACGGTAAATGGTGAACAATTCACAAATCCGCCAACCGCCTGCCGTCCGCCGTCAATCGTATAAAATTTATGAAAAGATTAATTACCTCAATGATTGGTATTTTAGTCGCTTTTAGTGTTTTCGCACAACCAACTTTTCCTCAAAATGGTGTTTACGACCATCGAGAAGGTTTATATGCGTTTACCAATGCGACCATCCACACTTCGTACAAACAAACCACAGAAAATGCAACATTAATTATCCGTGAAGGAAAAATTGAAGCTGTCGGTGTTGGTACAGCGATTCCGAAAGGAGCGGTTGTGATAGATTTAAAAGGCAAACATATTTATCCGTCTTTTATTGATTTATATAATCAATATGGACTGAAGAAAGCCAAAGCAGTCGGAACTCGACCTCGTCAGCAACCGCAAATGTTGTCTAATAAGGCTGGTGCTTACCTTTGGAATGAAGCAATTAAACCGGAATTCAGTGCAGCAAAAGCATTTACGGTTGATTACAAAGCAGCTGAAGGTTTACGGAAATTGGGTTTTGGTGGTGTTTTGACACATCAGCAAGATGGCATCAACCGCGGAACTGGTGCCTTTACTTTATTGAGTAATCAGAATGAACACAGTGCTATTTTGAAAGAAAATGCTGGTCAGTTTTTATCTTTTAGTAAAGGTGTTTCTACACAGGCTTATCCGTCATCATTAATGGGTTCGATTGCCTTATTGCGTCAAACTTATTTGGATGCGAATTGGTACCAGCGTAGTGGAAATGAAAAGATGAGAAATTTATCTTTACAGGCTTGGAATGAAAACGCAAGGTTGCCACAGTTTTTTCGTGTTCGAGATCGTTTAGAAATTTTGAGAGCGGATAAAATCGCTAAGGAGTTTGGTATTACTTACGTTTATTTGGGAAATGGGGACGAGTATATGCGGATGGATGACATTCGTAAAACGGGTGCGGCTTTGGTGATTCCTATTGATTTTCCGGCAGCTTTCGATGTCCAAGATCCTTTTGATGCACTTCAAGCGGATTTGTCGGATATGAAACATTGGGAATTAGCACCAACGAATCCTGCTGAATTGGCGAAAGCTAATATCGAATTTGCGTTTACGTTGGAGGGCTTAAAAAATAAATCTGATTATATTAAAAATATTAAAAAAGCAATTAAACACGGTTTGAGCGAAGAAGCCGCGTTGAAAGCAATGACGTTCACACCTGCAAAATTAGCTGGGGTGATTGATCAGGTTGGAACATTAGAACAAGGAAAAATTGCGAACTTCATCGTGACTTCTGATGGATTATTTGAGGATGAAATGGTGATTCATCATAATTGGGTGAATGGTCAGCCGGACGTTTTGAAGGCACTAACGACAACGGATTTACGTGGAACTTATGTGTTGGATTACAAGAGTCAATCGGATACATTGACGGTAAGTGGTGATTTAGAAAAACTAAAATTCTCCCTAAAAATCAACGATAGTACGACTTTGAAAGTGAAACATAGATTCAATAATGGTTTGGTTTCATTCAGTTTTAATGACGATAATGGTATTACAGCCTTGTCAGGAACTTTGCTCGGAAAGAATTGGGAAGGTCGAGGAACTTTGGCGAATGGCGAATGGATTAATTGGTCTGCTACGCAAGTGAAAGTTTACGAAGAGAAAAGTGAAAGTGAAAGTGAAGATGAAGATGAAAGTGAAAAAGTAGCAGCACTCGGTGCGGTAACTTATCCTTTTACTGCTTTTGGTTGGGAATCAAAACCGAAACAGGTAACGTATTTAATCAAAAATACAACCGTTTGGACGAATGAATCAGATGGTATTTTGGAGAATATGGATGTTTTGGTGGAAGACGGAAAAATCAAGAAAGTTGGTAAAGACCTGAAAGGAAAAGGTGCAATTGAAATAGATGGAACGGGCAAACATTTGACTTCTGGTATTATTGATGAACATTCGCATATTGCGATAAGTAGAGGTGTAAATGAAGGCACGCAAATGAGTTCGGCGGAAGTTCGAATTGGTGATGTTGTGAATTCTGAAGATATTAATATCTATCGTCAACTGGCTGGAGGTGTAACGACTTCTCAATTATTACACGGTTCTGCAAATCCGATTGGTGGACAAGCGGCTTTAATTAAGTTACGTTGGGGATCTACACCGGAAGAAATGAAGTTTGAAGGGGCAGATGGTTTTATCAAATTTGCTTTAGGTGAAAATGTGAAACAATCCAACTGGGGCGATAATTACAGAATGCGTTTTCCGCAAACAAGAATGGGCGTAGAACAAGTTTATGAGGATTATTTTACTCGTGCAAGAGAATATGAAGCCGCGATGAAAGCCGATCCTTTGAGTACTCGTCAGGATTTAGAATTGGATTGTTTATTAGAAATTTTAAATAAAGAACGTTTTGTTACGTGTCATTCTTATGTGCAGTCAGAAATCAATATGTTGATGAAAATGGCTGAAAGTCACGGCTTTGTTCTGAACACTTTTACGCATATTTTGGAAGGTTACAAAGTAGCTGACAAAATGAAAGCACACGGAGCTGGCGGTTCTTCATTCTCAGATTGGTGGGCGTATAAGTCGGAAGTTTTGGATGCGATTCCTTATAACGGCGCGTTGATGCACTCACAAGGTGTAACGGTTGCGTTTAATTCTGATGATGCAGAAATGGCAAGGCGATTGAATCAAGAAGCAGCGAAAGCGGTGATGTATGGTGGTTTATCGGAAGAAGAAGCATGGAAATTTGTGACGCTAAATCCTGCAAAATTATTACATGTTGACGATAGAGTGGGAAGTGTAAAAGCTGGTAAAGATGCAGATATTGTACTTTGGTCAAATAATCCATTATCGATTTATGCAAGGGCAGAAAAGACTTTTGTCGACGGTATTTTATTATATGATTTGGAATTAGAAGCAGAAAAACGTGTGGCCGTTCGAGTAGAACGTGCAAGGTTAATTCAAAAGATGTTGGATGCGAAAATCGGGGGTGAAGCAACGCAACCAGTTCGTAATAATAAAAAACATTTATATCACTGTGGACATTTAGAGCAGAGTGGATTTTTGGATTAAGGGTTTTTCTCCCACAGATTTCGCTGATAACGCAGATTTTTTTTTGATTGAAATCTTCATTCCGACGAAGGTCGGAATCTCCCGAAAGCAACGGAAGAAAAATCTAAGAAACTACAAAGCCTAAAAATTAGAACTTTCTGTCATTGCGGCAAATGCTGCAATATGGGGAATATAAGGATTCAATTTTGAAGGAGTTACAATTTTAAAATTCGTCTTTTTTGAGATTTTGTGCCGGTGTATTCAACGAATTGCAGTATGTATCGCAATGACGGAAGTATTTGGGGAGTTGGATTGCGAAGTAAAGTGAACTGAAATAAAAACGGTCATTGATAAAAGACTAAAAAATAGAAAATGAAAAAAATAATCATATTCATAATAATGGTGGCAATTGGAAATATTTCCTTTGCTCAAAATACACCTGCTCCAAAGCAGTCAGAATCGATTCTGATTTTTGGTGCGACCGCACATTTAGGAACTGGAGAAGCGATTGAGAATAGTGCGATTGGTTTTGTAGATGGCAAAATCACTTTTGTCGGAACAGCAGATAAGGCGGATAAATCAGCATTCACGAAAGTGATTAATGCGGAAGGAAAAGATGTTTATCCGGGATTCATTGCTCCGAATAATCAGTTGGGTCTGGTTGAAATTGATGCAGTTCGAGCGACTCGTGACGATAGAGAGGTTGGGTTTTTAAATCCGAATATTCGCTCTATTATTGCTTATAATACGGACTCAAAAGTGACGCCAACGATTCGTTCGAATGGTGTTTTGATTTCGCAAGTTACGCCTCGCGGCGGACGAATTTCGGGACAATCTTCTGTGGTTCAATTAGACGCTTGGAATTGGGAAGATGCCGCTGTGAAAACGGATGAAGGTATTTGGATGAGTTGGCCAAGATATTATACTTGGACTGGTTGGTGGGCAGAACCGGGTGAAATCAAAATGAATAAAGATTATAAGGAGCAGGTTCAGCAAATCAAGGATTATTTTACGGAGGCGAAGGCTTATGCAAATGCAAAACCATCGACGGAAAAGAATTTGAAGTTTGAAGCGATGAAAGGTTTATTCTTACCGAAAAGCATTAAGAGTAAGACTTTGTACGTAGATGTTGATTTTGCGAAAGCGATGATGGAAGTCGTGAATTTTGCGAAAGCAGAAGGTGTGAAAGTGGTTTTGGTTGGTGCGAATGACGCTTGGATGATTACGGATTTTTTGAAGAAAAATGACATTTCGTTAATCATTTCTCAAACACATCGTTTGCCAAGTCGTGAGGATGAAGATATTGATATGCCATTCAAAATGCCAAAGCTTTTGAGCGATGCCGGAATTACTTTTGCGTTAAGTATTAACGATATGTGGCAACAACGTAATTTGCCATTTCAAGCTGGTCATGCGGTCGGTTATGGTTTGGATTACGAAAAAGCAGTTCAAGCAATTACGCTAAATCCTGCGAAGATGATGGGCGTTGATAAAATGGTTGGTTCATTGGAAATCGGGAAATCGGCAACACTTTTCATCTCTTTTGGCGATGCGTTGGATATGCGAACTTGTATTATCGAACAGGCGTTTATTGATGGTCGGGATATTGATTTGAATAATAAACACAAGGCTTTGTATGAAAAATATAAGGCGAAATATGAAGGGCAGTAAGTTCTTTTATGACGGTGTCATGGGTTTAGGTACGCTGCCTTTTGGGACTTTTATTAAAACGGTCATTTCAAAATCACTTGAAATGACCGTTTTTAATTCCGTTCATCGTTATTTTAAAGCGGTGGATAATCTTCAATATTTCCCATACAATCTGAACTATCAGGACAATTCAAACCTTTGACTTTAAAGCGAACACTTTCATCATCCAAAACATCAATAATAAGGAAATTATCCTTTAGTTGATGTCCCATCCCACTGCTGATATAAGTTATATCACCGTCTTTATAATACATTAAACTTGGTGAAATCTGATTTGCTCCAACATCTCCTGCGAATAGAAAAACTGGCTTGTCCAAAGCATTGAATATTGGTTCCACGGCTGTCCAATAATTGAGAGAATCGGCTTTTCCCGCTAAGGAATTCGGTCTATTATTACTCATTATATTACCATTTCCCCACCAAATTAATTGATGAAAAAAGACAAAGATATGTTCGGCATTTTCTTCTAAAGAATCTAACGTATTTGTCAAAAAATCTAATTGATCACCTGAAATATTCCATTCATCAATATTTGGATCTAATAAAATAAATAAATCATTTTCTTGCATAAAAGCTTTATAAGAAATTCCATAACGACTTTCTACTAATGGGCGACTCCATAGTATATCATGGTTGCCATAAGCAAAATAAATAGGCATATTCAACTGTTGTAAACTGGCTTCTACTTCGTCCCAGTTTTGGTCATTTGATGCGAGAACTATATCACCTGTTAAAAAACCGGAAAGTAGTTTTGGGTAAGTATTTATGGTATCGTAGAAGTCTTCAAAAGGAGGATGCAAACCTATATTATTTATGCCGGGTGCACCATAAGTATGTCCTGCCACGAAAAAAGAATAATCAACTTTGGCTTCTGTAATAATCGGTTCGTCGTCACCACAACCCATAATGAAAATGGAGATAAACAAAAGGATGTAAAGTGTAAAATGATTTTTCATCCAACTAAATTAAGCGGAATTAATAAGATTCGGAAAGGAAAGGCAAAAAATATCTCTATTTTGCTTTAGCAATTAAATGCCGCAGCACGATTAGAACACGATCTTAATTTTTTTTAATTTGGGGAACTGAAAAGTATTTTATTGATTGAGACATTGTCATATCAATACTTTTTATAATGCCGTCAAGTGTCAAAAGTGTCATATTTTTTTAAACATATTTGTTATTTTAATGTTTGTTAAATATTGATAATGATATGTTTACAACATAAATTGATTTTTTTATAATAATTAACCATGCTTAAAGTAAGGTTTTTAATTATCGGCTTTGTCGAACGATTATCTGCTTAACTAGAATATTATGAAATGATGCTGTTTTAGCTCACAACGCTAGAAATAGTGCTAAAATCTATCTTTCTAATTTGTAATCGGATAGTCAAATATAAATAAAAAATATGTTTGATTATTTTCTAATTGATAAATCTATTACCTTTGCATGGAACACCGACAATAATTTCATGACCTAATGACTACTTTTTATCATTTCATTGTAAAATATACGAATATTTTGAAGCAACTCTATACATTCTTATTGGTATGCTTATGTAGCTATGTGGTTACAGGTCAGTCAGAAAAACTCCCTAATAGCTTTACTTACAAGGTATTAGGAGTAGATACTTATTCGCCTCACTTGGAGGAGCTATATAACTTTGATAAGCAAACATTCGCGTTTTCAGCGGAATACAGTCGTTATATTGGTAATTCAATTAGTTTGAGTTTTCCTTTTCGATTAGGTACGATGGAATATCCCTATGATGTTCGGGATTTTCGTTCGGGACTCAATTTTTATGCTCAAGATGTAGCATTTAAATATGGATTTGCACAGAAAGAGGATAAAAAAATTCGACCTTATATTTCTGCAGGTTTAGGTTTTCTTTATCTTGCTAATGCTGAAAAAACTTGGGTAACACAATTTCCGATAGAGCAAAAGTGGGAAACACAGTTTCCAATAGAATTGGGTGTAAATTATGAGTTCATAGAAGGAATTTTCCTTCAATTAAGTACTTCTTATCGATTTTCAACTGGTGCAGAAGCTTGGCATAATGGAATAGGAATTCAATTTCAATTTGAGACTAAAAAAGAAGAAACTATTTCTTCAAATGATTTCTCATCCACAAAAGGTATTGGAAGTGATAATTCTTATAAAAATACGGATATTGATTTTTTCTTAACCGTATTAGATGATCATCACGCTAGTTTTGCAGAAACAGAAGATAGTGATAAAGATGGGGTGCCGAATTCATTAGATTTATGTCCGAATATATATGGAGAGGAGAGTTGTGGAGGTTGTCCATTATTAGATGATGATATGGATGGTTTGGCAAATCACGAAGATAGATGTCCAGATATAGCTGGAGAAATGGCTTTCGCAGGATGTCCAGATACTGACGGAGATAGAATTGCAAATATGTTTGATTTGTGTCCGGATGTAGCCGGAACACGATCTTGTAAAGGTTGTCCGGATATGGACAATGATAAAGTGCCAGATGCAATCGATAAATGTCCGACAGAAAGCGGACAAGCAGATAATGAAGGTTGTCCAAAAGCTAAGACGATAGAAGATTTCGTATTTAAAGGTATTATTAAGCCAATTATTTTTGAAGGTAATCAATATATTTTAGATAGGGCAGCTGTCAAAAATTTGGATTATATTATTTTAGTAATGAACCGTTATCCGGATTTTATATTGAGTATTTCTCAAACTATTTATGATAATGAAAATATTTCTGAGGATGATATGTTATCCAATAATCGAGTAAAATCTTGCTTTCAATATTTAACTCGAAGGGGAATTCTTAAAGATCGAATTACTTACCAATACTTGGGGAGTATTAGTGCTGTAAATAATATTAATTTACAGCAAAATATTGAATTTCAATTGTCTATAAAATAATTTAGAGTTTAAATTTGTGACAAAAAAATGGGCAATATTTGGTTTTGACCAAATATTGCCCATTTTATATTAATGATTGTTTTATCAAATAACTCAGAACTCAGAAACCTGAAGTATATAAGTCAGATAAGTTTATGCACTTTATTTATGTGGTGAATATTTGAGGTACTTTGGTTTTGCCAAAGCGTAATTTTGCGTGAACTTATGGGACTTCTACGGGTCAAAATTTCATTTTTATCACTTACCAAGCTGCAGCCTGTTTGCTGATGAGGTAGGCATCATTTTACATTGTATCTTCGCTCGATGAAGTTATTTCAATCAGAAAAAAAGCAGCAATTATTAGGTGTTTTATTAGCCTTTTCTGCATCTGTCATGTTTTCCACGAAAGCTGTATTCGTAAAGTTGGCGTATCAATATGATATCGACGCCGTTTCTTTATTGTTATTAAGGATGATATTTTCCTTGCCTTTTTATTTAGGGATTGCTTTTTATGCTTCCCGAAAAGTATCGATTTATAAACCGACTCGAAAAGATTATTTACAAATATTATTCCTCGGAATCATGGGCTATTATTTAGCCAGTTTGTTAGATTTCTTTGGACTTCAGTATATTACGGCAAGTTTGGAACGCTTGATATTATTCGCTTATCCGACATTTGTAGTTCTAATTGGTGTTTTCTATTTCAAGGAAAAGATTACTCGACCTCAAATTATCGCTTTGATTTTAGCTTATATCGGAATCCTGATAATTTTCATTGGAAACGTAGATATTACGAGTCAGCGAAATCTGATAACTGGTATTGTTTTAATCTTTTTCTGTGCGTTGACATTCGCGATTTATATTGTAGGAAGCGGTCAATTATTACCCAAATTAGGAACTTGGCGATTCACATCCTATGCACTGATTGTTTCTTCAGTTGCCGTTATTTTACATTATTTAATCATCAATCAAGGTTTGGGTGAATTTAATTATCCGGGCCAAGTTTATATTATTGCGATATTAATGGCAATTGTTTCCACTGTAATCCCAACTTTATTAACATCGGAAGGAATTCGATTAATCGGTTCTTCGAACGTTGCGATTGTTGCCAGTGTTGGTCCAATTTCAACTATTGTAATGGCCTATTTCTTTTTAGGTGAACGATTGAGTTTTGTTCAAATGTTTGGTGGAATACTGGTACTAAGTGGAGTGGTGTTCGTAAGCGTCGTTCGGAAGAGAAATAAGGAAAGGTGAGCTTTTGTAGTAGATTTACAAAAAAAAGTCTTCGTTCATTTCGAACGAAGACTTAAAATAAAGGCTCTTTCTAAAACAGGGTAAATAGCCACAAAAACCCAGTTAAATTATTTGAACCTAAACCAAATTATGAGAATTTTATATTTATTTTACAAAAACAAATTTTGAATAAGATTGATTATTCAATGTTACATGAATGATATAATCACCTTTTTCTAATTGGTTTAAAACATATATTTTTCTAAAGTTATCAACAGACATTTCTGTTTTTTTATAGATTGAGAAATCATCCTCATCTGTAATTTCAACGGTTATAGTTGTATTTTTGATATTGCTTATTTGAACGCTTATTGTTTTTTCTTCGATAGAAAATACAGGTTTTGCGATAATTTCAAATAAACCTAAAGTCATAACATTCTTTTCAATAACTGCAGCTTGTTTGATTGTACGATTTTCAAACTCAATTTGAATAGTATATTCGCCATCTTTTAAGATGTGTAAATCAAAAACTTTAGCGTAAGTTGGATTATCGATATCTTCAGAATAAATAATTTCGCCCAGTATATTTGAAATTGTTAAATATGAACTTTGGTCATTAGAATTTTCAAAACTCAATTTTACTTTTTCATTCGCAACTTGCTCAATATTAACGACTGGAGATGTGTCATCTGTAGCATTCGCAATCGTTACAAAACCGATTAATGCTAACATTGTTAAAATGTTTCTTAATGATTTCATGATATTATTTTTTGTTGATTTATAATTTAATGATTTGAAAATTTCTTGGTACATCAAACTCTGATAATTAAATAAACTATTCATCGTTTTTGATTTTGATTAGCAATACCTAAAATATTAACAATCAATTGATTATTAAATATTGTCTTAACTTTTTTAAGATGTAATGCTAAAATATTATTAAAATAATTGTATTTAAAACTTGCTCTAACCGTCGTTATTGCTTCCGTTTTTCTGTTTTTATTGTAAATTAATAGCAACTCTTTTTAATTTTAACCAATAGAATTCTATCCAACTGTTTCGATTTTAAAAAAAATGAAAACATAGGAATACTAAGCCGAAAGCTATACAAACAGCTTTTCAGTCAATTCTATAATTTGGTTAATTTTTCACAAACCTGCTTGGTTCACAGGTGTTTTACTAGGAAAACCTGAAGCGAATTGATATAAAATAAATTCGCATAAATGCTCAAATCATTATTTGCTCATTACATAATCGCTTCACTTTGCTGTACATCATTTGTGAAGTTTTCCCCTGATGTGGAACAGCATTTTTTGCTCAGAAATTGGCTATTTTACTTTTTGTCATCATAAGTGAAGGTGAATTTAATCGCCTCCACATGTAACTGTTATTTTTAATGTTTACACTGTTGCTTTTCGCAACTTTTGTATTGCTTACTTTTCCGAAATAACCCTTAGTGTGTTTTTTACACTTTGACTATTATAACGCAAAGATGTATTATAAGTTTAATACTTGCAAATATTTTCAATAAAATTTTATTTGTAAAAGTCCAATTTTGTTGCTTATATTGACTTATATATTGAGAGAGTTTGTTTTTTGTATGTAGAAGCAAATAAAACCAGTTATAAATTTGAGGATAAAGATTTAAACCAAATCAGATTTTGATTTTTTGAAATATTAATTTTTTGATAATTAGACTTGTTAGCCTTTGAAAATTGTTAAAAATAACGTTTTTTTGAATAAAAGTATAAGGGTAGGTCCTTAATAAGTACTTCTAATAGAAGGTAGGAATCTAGCATTTTGGATGATTTTAATTGAAAAGAAACGTTAAAAAGGTGATTTTGATGTAAAATGTTAAACGAGTTTAATAAAGAAAGGAAAAGTGAAACGAAAGTTTGTGAGCCGAAAATTCCTATCTGATATTGTAGTGTAGACACAGGTTTATGGAATTATAAATTCAAATTCAGATAGAGACATGGCTAACAAGTCTATTTCATATAAAATCATCAGATTTTGATTTTAATTCTGCTAAGTCTTATTAAATTTGGATAAATATAAGTTTATTCCATGATCTTGGTAGTAAATCAAAAACGACAATCATCACCTTTTTTGTATTTTACAAAAAACTGTAATGGTTGGTATTAAAATTGGTGAAAATAATTGAAAATAAATAATTAGACCAAAACACTTTATATATGAAATTTTTAGCTTTTTTATGCTGCATGATAATGACTTTTGGAGCTTCTGCTCAGAAAGGTGCGTTTGGTGAAGATATTAAGACAAAAGAGGAGCAGATTGAGGAGAAAATAGGAAAGGTTACTGGAGAGACTGCTCGAAGAATAAATCCTAATTCTACGGTGAAGTCAAATGAAAGAGCTGCTCCAACTAAGGGGAAAAGAGTTGTTCCGATGGTGACAAAATTATATAGTGTGTTATTGTTTGAGGCAGAAAATCCGATTGACATTACACATAAGGCAATGAAAATGTATAGCAAAAAACTCTTCTATCGCCAAATTTCGGAAGGAAACTACTTTTATATGGTTGGAGAATTTAAATCTCAAGAAGATGCTAGAAATTTTTTAGCAACGGTAAAAGCCGATTTTCCAGAAGCAGAAGTTGTCAATGATATTGATCATCCACATATTAAATCATAAATATTGTAGAATTGCTCATAAAATAAAAAATCCCGAATCTCCTACATGGAAATTCGGGATTTCTATTTTAAGATTTTTGGTATGAATAAGCGAACTTTCTCAATTTGCTGCTTTTTAAGGTTCGGGTTCAAACTTCTCAAACTCCTTCTGAGTAAAATGGAGTTTAGCTGTTGCTAGGTGGAAAGTTTTGAATTTTTTTTGTTCCTATCAAGTTCAGTCTGTATAAATCAAATTAAAAACGGCTATCGTTTGGCTCAATTATCCGGACAGACTAATAACGAACTAAAACTTTAAATCAGTTATTTTTAAAAAAATCTCAAGAATAAAAAAATCGGTATTATATTACTACGATACCGATTTTTATATTGTCAATATTAAATTATAGACAGTTAATTATTTCTTGCCACCAAAAAGATTACCTAATAACCCTTTCCCAATATCCATTAAATCATCAGCAACGCCATCACCTTCTTTATCTAATAAACCTGTAATCATATCTAATGCAGAATTCCCACCTTGTTGATTTTGTTTTGCACCAGAAAGTTGAGTCATTACTAAACTTGCGATTCCACCAACGTCTAAGCCACCTTGTTTCTTTTGCTGACCTAAAAATCCCATTACGATAGGTGCTAATTGTGTCATTAAGTTAGAAGTAGCAGCGTTATTCAAGCCACTAGTTTCACTAATTACATTTTCAATATTTGGTTTTTTTTGTCCAAAAAGGTGACTCAAAATTCCACTTCCACCGTTTGTATCATTACCTGAAGTCACGAAACCCATTAAATCAGTTAGAATACTTCCGTCATGATCTTTCTCCAAAGCACCTGCAAAAGAAGTCGCACCATCTTGTGACGTTCCATTTTTTGTCATTGCTTGAAGCATAGCAGGAACTGCACTTGCGATGGCAGTTTGAGTTTCAGCAGTTCCACCGCCAATCTGATTCGCTAATTGTTCTAAAACTTCGCCCGAAAGTTGGCTTTGTACTAAGTCTAAAATATTAGACATAATTTTATATTTTTTAGTTTATAATGTTTGGATTATAATTTAATCCCGCTTTGTGACTTGGTAAATATAAGAAGGTAACAAGATGTTTTTTAATATTTTTGATATTATTTTCGGGTATCACTTACAAAAATGGAAAGACATTCTAAAATTATCAAATTATTAAAAATGAAATTGAATTATTAAAAACCGTTAAACAAATCCTTCATTTACATACATTTCAACAATTCGCTTCGTAATCATAAACGCATTACCTAAATTTGTTCGCTGATTGCCACTTGTGCTGATAATTCGGCAATTACTTGATGCTGGCTACCAGTTTTCTGCAATTCGTAACGGATTGCGCAAAAAGACGTTTATGACAAAAAATTACCTTAATTCTCATCAATTATTTTTATTGAGAAACGCATTATTAAAAAGGAAATCGTTTTTAATAATAGCTTTTCTATTGTTATTTTCGTCAATGGCTTTTGCACAGCCTGATTCTGTAAAAACGTTGATAGAGCAGCAACAGAATGAATTAAACCAACCTATGATTTTCCCTTTTGATACTTCAAAACCAGTTACGAATCGGCAGACAGTTTCATTAGATTCTATCGCTTTTTCTAAAGATTCTATTGATTCTCCAGTCCTTTATAGTGCGGATGATTCGATGCATTTGGAAGCAAAAACGCAGATTGTCCATCTTTATGGAAATGCAACGGTGAAATATCAAGATTTTTCGTTGCGGGCTGGTTATATCGCTTTGGATGTGGAAAATAAACTAGTACTTGCCGAAGGTTTGTTGGATTCGAGTGGAAGAATGGGAAATTATCCTGTTTTTGTAGATAAGTCACAGGAGTTTACCGCAAAGAAAATTCGGTATAACTTTGAAACCCAGAAAGGAATTATTTACGATATTACAACCGAACAACAGGGAGGCTACATACGAAGTGGAAGGGCGAAAATTATAATGGGTGGCGTGAATGATAGTATTCAGCAAGCGAATGACGAATTCTATGCACAAGATGGAATTTTTACGACGTGTGATCACGAAGTTCCACATTTCGGAATTCGAAGTAATAAACAAAAAGTGATTCCAGATAAAGAAGTAATTGTTGGGCCTTCTAATGTAGAAATCATGGGAATTCCCACGCCTTTATGGATTCCTTTCGGATTTTTTCCATTGAATATTGAACAAAGTTCGGGGTTGATTTTTCCTCGTGATTATGAATTTTCACCAAATTTTGGCTTTGGTTTAAAGAATATCGGTTGGTACTTTGAATTAGGGGATCATTGGGATTTACAGCTTACCAGTGATCTTTATTCTCGTGGTACTTTTGGAATTAATGCCGCTACAAAATATCGGTATAAATATAAATATAGTGGTAGTTTTAATTTACGGTATGATCGGCAGCGATTTGGAGGTGATTCCCAAACGCCAGACTTTACGGTCAATAATGTTTTTTCTACAACTTGGTCGCATCGTCAGGATTCGAAAGCTCATCCGTCACAGAGTTTTTCGGGAAGTTTAAGGTTTCAGTTAGGAAATGCTCGACAGGTTTTCAATGATGCACAGAATGTTTTGGACAATCAATTATCGTCCAATATTTCTTACTCTAAGCGTTGGATTGGTAAACCATATCGGTTGTCAATTAGTGCGAGTCATAATCAAAATACAAGATCGAGGGTTTTTACGGTAAATTTGCCACAGCTTGATTTTCAAGTCAATCGAATTACACCTTTTGAGAAAAAAAGTGGTGGTGGAAAGCCGAGTTGGTACGAAAAAATTGGTTTTTCATACAGCGTTCAAGCTCGAAATTCTATCACGGCGACAGATACGACAATCTTTACGCGGGAAGCCTTAAATGATGCTCAATACGGGGTGAAACATACGATTCCGTTAAGTACGAATTTCACGATTTTAAAATATTTTCAAGTTTCGCCAAGCATAAATTATAGCGAAAAATGGTATTTCAATACCTCAAGAAAAACTTTCAATACGACGCAAATTATTGAAGCGGATACGACTTTCGATAGCGATGATGGTGTTTTGGCAATTGTACAGGATACGACTTTCGGTGCGATAGAAGAATTCAAACAAAATGAATTCAAATCCTTACGAGAATTTAATGCTGGCGTGTCTATTTCTACGCAATTTTTTGGAACATTAAATAATCTAAAAATTGGTCGTTTGAGAGCGATTCGGCATACCGTGAAACCATCACTTTCTTATAATTATCGTCCCGATTTCACGACTGAATTTTGGGGGTATTTTGATGAGGTTCAGCTTGATACTCGATATCCAGACGAATATCAACGATATTCACTTTTTGAAGATGGCATTTATGGTTCAGCTTCGGCATCAGGACTTTCGAGTTCGATAGGTTTTAATATTAATAACCTATTGGAAGGAAAAATGCAGGAAAAAGGCGATACGACTAACTCACCGAAAAACTTCAAAAAAATACAGATGTTACGGAGTTTTGGACTTTCAGGAAGTTATAACTTTGCCGCTGATTCCTTGAATCTTTCTACGATTTCACTTCGTGGAAATACTTTATTATTCAAAAAAATAACCGTTTCCTTTAATGCGACCTTTGATCCTTATGCTGCGAATACAGAAACGAATGGTCGAATTAATACTTTTGAATGGACAGAAAATAATCGTCCGGCAAGGCTAACAAGTGCTGGCTTGACCATGTCCACATCGCTGAAATGGAAAGAGATTCAGAATATTTTGCAAGGAAATACAGAGGATGAAGACGAAGGAAACTCTAAATCAAATCCTGCAACTAGACAAGGTCTTAATTATGTTGATAATATTCGCTTAGGTTATGATATTCGGATGAGCCAACGTTATATTAATGACGTAGATTCGATGTATCTTTCGACACACAGTCTGAGTCTTAGCGGAACGGTAAATTTGACTTCTCAATGGAAAATTACCGTGGGTAGAATCGGTTATGATTTTGTCAGAAAACAATTGACATATCCGGATTTTCAATTTTATAGAAGTTTGCATTGTTGGGAAATGGGTACGTCTTGGCAACCTTCTCGGGGTACGTATTCGTTCTTTATTCGTGTTCGACAAGCACCTTTGGATTTCTTAAAAATTCCTTATGGACGAGGTGGCTATGATATTATTCCGACTTTTTAGAACACTTTTCTCCCACAGTTCACACCGTAGGAGTATTTCGCAAATTAACGTAGATTTTTAATTCGTTGAAAGGTATTTCAAAGATACCTTTCAGCTACTATTATTTATGATACAATTCTTTTCTATCCTTGAAAAGGACACTTTTTTTCTTTTGCTTCAATCACAGTATCTTTCCACCCACAACTATTTTCAAAGAAGTTTGGGGATTTAATTTTATTATTCATTGGTATATGAAAGACTTGCGTTGAAGAAGCTGAAATAGGTGGAACAATCCATTCCCAATCTGCAGTCACTTCTCTTCCTTCTTCTACTTCTTGCTTCTGAAAAGTTATGAAATGTTCAGATACGACGTGATGGTTACCTACTCGAACACCTTTTTTATTAAAAGAATATAAAACGGCTTGTGTCAGTTCTACCAAAGCTTTATCTTTCCATAAGTTATCGATTCGGGCAGTATCCAATCCCATCTTACGGGCAATAATTGGTAATTGATTTAGTCGATTTACATCACTCAAATTTCTTGCGCCTATTTCGGTAATCATATACCATCCCGAAAATGGAGCTGCGGTATATTCAATTCCACCAATCTCTAATGACATATTTGAAATGGCAGGTAAAGCATACCATTTTAAACCCAGTTTAGCCATCCATTTTAAAGATGGATGTTCAATATCGACTTCCAATATTAAATTTTTAGGAATATCAAATTGATAAATAGGTTGATTAGGTAGTTGAAGAAGAATTGGTAAAACCTCAAAATTAGCTCTTTTGTTTTTCCATTTTCTTGATTCTACAAAAGTGGTAAACTCAATATTTTTTGGATCACCGATTATGGTACCATCACTTTCTAAATATCCTGCATAATTAATTAATTGTGAATTATGAATCCGAATCCCATATTCTTCATTCGGCATTTTTTGACGAAAAACAGTAATTGTTGGTTTTATGGCACCGTTGTTTGTTGAAGTTTCAAGATGGTTGAATATTGCATTTTCAATACTTTTTTCATCATCAAGGTGTCGCATATCAACGACATTGAGTGATTTCCAATATAGACGACCAATACAGCGATTACTATTTCTCCAAGCTACTTTTGCCCCAAATACTAATTCTTTATTCGTATGTAGATAAGTGCCAGTATTATTAATTTCTTCTTCTACTATTTGTAGTCGATTATTTAATAATTCTTCATGATTTATTTCCCTATAATATAAAGTGAAAAAATCTTTAGCTTTTATGAATAAATTATCATTCAAATCCATAATATTTTGGTAGTTGTTTTGATTATTTAGGGAATGAAGGACAAACAATCTGCTTTTTCGCAAAGTTACCTTTTATCTAATAAATTTCATAAAAACCAAATCATAGTGAGGCTATAGACTTATTTTTTAAGCTTTTTAGAGGAAAAAAGAGTCGCTGAAATCGACTAGATTATTTACTTTTCACGCCTTAACATTGTAAACATAGAAGTACGGAAGTAGTTCTACGTTTAAAGATAGTCAGATATTATAATAATTTTCAAACTAAAAAGAGAAACTGCACCTTTCTACAAAACCAAGTTTATATAATTCGCACTTTCCAAGTTTTTTCCTAATTTCGGTTATTCATTATTTTTCTGATAGGATTTTACAAGATTATATATTTTTAATAAGATGACAAAAAAACGTAAACCACAACGATTAAAAGCTAAAAATAACGAAAAAATGCAGCCCAAAAGCGTTGCGAAATCAGTTGTTTCTAATAGCTTTTTTACCAATAAAAGATTACACTTGATTATCCTTTTCATATTTGGATTTTTGCTTTATGCAAATACAATTACGCATGAGTATACGCAGGATGATGCCATCGTAATTACGGATAATGATTTTGTAAAAAAAGGCTTTTTAGGAATTGGGGAAATCTTGGGAAATGATACCTTTTTAGGTTTTTTTAAAGTTGAGAAAAGCTTGGTGGCAGGAGGTCGTTATCGTCCATTATCATTGGTGACGTTTGCGATAGAATATCAGTTATTTGGAGAAAGTCCAAAAGTAAGTCACTTTATAAATGTCGTTTTGTATGCTTTGACGGGAATGTTGTTGTATTTAGTCGTTTTGCAGTTTTTTCATAATAAATCAACTTCCGAAGGTTATTTCATCGCTTTAGCGACTGCCATATTATTTATTGCTCACCCAATTCATACAGAAGCGGTAGCCAATATTAAAGGTCGGGATGAAATTATGGCTTTGTTGGGAAGCTTGGGTGCATTATATTTTACCTTGAAATACGCGTTTAAAGGTTCATTTTCGCATTTAATTTTTGCAGGAGTTTGTTTCTTTTTAGGTATTTTATCCAAGGAGAATACAATTACTTTTTTGGCAGTTATTCCGTTAGCAATGTTCGTTTTTACGAAAACTGAGGTTTCAAAAATCGGTATCTCAACAGGTGTTTTAGTTGCATCTGCTGCAATTTTTTTAATCCTGCGAAGTACGATTTTGGGTGATGCTTCGAGCCTTTCGGCAAATGAAAATATGGAATTGATGAATAATCCGTATTTGAAGTGGAATGGGTCGCAATATATCGCTTTTTCAGCTGTTGAAAAGTTCGGGACGATATTCTATACGTTAGGAAAATACTTGATTTTATTGATTTTTCCACATCCACTGACACACGATTATTATCCGCCACAAGTTAGGATGATGACGTTCGGTGATTGGCAAGTAATATTGACGTTATTGGTTTATGTTGGTGCAGGAATTTATGCATTGATGCGTTTGCCAAAGAAAGATCCGATTGCGTTTGGAATCATTTATTTTATTGCTACTTTATCTATTATTTCTAATTTGGTTTTCCCGATTGGTACGAATATGAGTGAGCGATTTATGTTTATGCCATCAGTTGGAATTTGTTTAATTGCAGCGGTTTTATTATATAAATTAACGAATAAAAGAGTAATGAAATTCAGTGATTTAAAATTAGCATTACCAATTATCGCTTTATTTTTAATCGGATTTTCAGTCAAAACAATTACTCGAAATAAAGCTTGGAAAAGTAATTATACCTTATTTTCTACTGATATTCACACGTCCATCAATAGTGCAAAATTGAATAATGCAATGGGTGGAATCACGATAGAAGAAGCGAATAAACCTGAAAACGCCACACAAAAAGCGGCACTTTTAGATCAAGCAATTCAATATGCTCAAAAAGCTCGTGACTTGCATCCGACTTATGCGAATCCAAATGTAATTATAGGAAATGCTTACGTTTATAAAGAAGATTTCAGTAAGGGGATTGAGTATTATGATTATACTTTACGCATCACTGGTGAAGGTTCTTCAGATCATAAAAATGCATTGAATAATAAGGCGTATGCTTATACTCAAATGCAAACGAAATATATTCAAATACAAAACTTTGCAGGAGCAATTCAAGCAGGAGAACAAGCAATAAAACTCGGACAAAGTTCGATTGAATTATTTGGTCAGCAAGGGGCAGCTTATGGTGCAATGGGCAAACATGAAAATGCTTTGGAAATGTTCAAAAAAGTATTGGTGCTTGATCCGAATTTGGCACAGGCCTATTTAAATATGGGTTTTGCTTATCAAGCATTGGGCGATGTGGAGAATGCAAATGCAAACTTGCAAAAAGCATATCAGTTGGATTCTAACCTACAGCCAAAATAGATTTTTTTTTGTTCCGCAAGATATTTAAGAATTCTCAAAACATCAAGTGGTTATTTTTTGTTAATTTTGCGATTGAACTTTATTAAACTGAGATTAGACTATTTATAAATTAGATAATTATGGAAACGACGGTAAAAAGCCCTGTTTTATTATATACAGAACAAACACCAAACCCGGAATCACTGAAGTTTGTAACTAACAGAATGTTATATGCAAATAACACAGCAGATTTCCGTGAAACAGATCAAGAATTAGCAAAAGAATGGTCACCTCTGGCTACAGAATTATTTGACCAACCTTACGTTCGTGGTGTTTATATTTGTAATAACTTTGTAACAATTACAAAAGAAATCAATTACGATTGGGCAGATGTGATGCTTCGTATCAAAGGCTTTCTAAAGACTTATGTCGAAGAAGGTAATACGATTATGAAGGAAGGATTCGAAGTCGTGAAGGCTGAAACGGATAAAGAGAACCAAGCACATTATGAAGGTGATGATGCAGAAATCGTTACAAAAATCATTGATTTGATTAATACTTATGTGAAACCAGCGGTAGAAATGGATGGTGGAAATATCGAGTTCAAATCTTACGATAAAGGAACGGTGACTGTCGAGCTTCAAGGAGCTTGTAGTGGTTGTCCTTCTTCAACGGTTACTTTACAATCCGGTATCGAAGGTATGTTGAAACGTATGGTTCCAGAAGTAAAAGAAGTTGTTTCTGAAATGGGCTAATAAATAATATTAATATTATTACG
>CAWVWD010000009.1:0-22120 GCA_963933585.1 uncultured Saprospiraceae bacterium | reverse complement strand
CATGCAGATTCTTTTTCGTTCTAGCATAATCGACATACACTGACTTTGATATAAATCAAAAATGGTATTTATGCTTTCGCATGAATACCATTTTTAATAAAAAAATTCTATATTATCTTCGAAATTTGTCTCGAAAAAAATCGATGTATTTCGGTATCATCGGCATTTTCAGCGTTCCTATCACAAAAAAGCGTCATACGAAAACAATCAAATCCGAAACTTGCAACCCATACTACATACTCATTCCGCCACAAACACTCAATGTCTGACCGGTTATATAACTTGACAAGTCAGAAGCTAAAAATAATACAGCATTTGCTACTTCGTCACCTTGACCAAGGCGTTTTAATGGAATAGAACCCATCAAATCTGCTTTTACTTTATCATCCAAAACATCCGTCATATCCGTTTGGATAAAACCTGGAGCAATCACGTTACTACGAATATTTCGAGAACCTAACTCTTTTGCAACAGATTTTGAGAAGCCAATTACCCCAGCTTTTGAGGCCGCATAATTCGCTTGACCAGCATTACCATTTACACCGACAACCGATGAAATATTGATAATAGAACCTTTTCGAGCTTTCAACATTGGACGAAGTACGTTTTTCGTTAAATTGAAAACAGATTTCAAATTCACGTCAATTACGTCATTCCATTGCACTTCGTTCATACGAAGTAATAGATTATCTTTCGTGATCCCAGCGTTATTCACCACTACATCAATCTGACCAAAATCAGCCATCACATCTTTCACCAATTGAGCAGCACTTTCGAAAGAACCTGCATCAGATTGATAAGCTTTGATGTTTGCACCGTTTGCAGAAAGTGCGGCTACGATTGCGTCTGACTGCGCCGAAGAGGAACGATAAGTGAAGGCCACACTCGCACCGTTTTCTACCATTTTACGAACAATTGATTCTCCGATTCCTCGGGAGCCACCTGTTACTATAACTACTTTTCCTGTTAATAAACTCATAATTTAGTAATTTAGCCTATCCCGATTGCTCGGGATGATTAGTGATTCTCAATTGAAAACTTTCAATCAAGAGTCAAAATCTGTTTTTATTTTTCAAAGATCAGCACGAAATTACATGAAATCTTAGGATTAACTAAACTGAACCATCGAAAAATCACTATTTTTGTTTGAAATGTTAGGAAAGGCTGAAAAGGTATAAAAGTTTAAAAGGTGTAAAAGCTATTGTAGCAAATACTTATAAACCTAAAATAAATATGGCAGGAGGAATAATAAATTTAGCGGCAAAAAGTATGAGTACGAACTTGCCGGAACACGATACAATGGATGATTATATCGATTATATATTGGGTTTCGTACGTCCCTATAGTGAAGATTTACCCGAAACGGACTTTTTCGTGGAGAAACGATGGCTGGAAATTAGCGACCGAGATGACGATACCAATATCGTTTTACACATTTTCGGCGAAGGTGGTAATTATATGCGGGTCGTAAATGGAAATATTTCAACTGGAGGTTGGTCAACCTTAGAAAATAGCAGTAATACAATGTTGATTAACGAAGGTGGACGTTATGAGCTATTCGATAACGTTTTTTTGAATGGTGATTTTATGATTCTAAAAAAACATCGAAATCAACACACGCCAATTATCGGAAGTAAATATTTCTTTATTGCAAAGGAAAGTATGGTTAAAGATGGCGATAATGTGATGCCTTGGATGGATATTATGGAACTTTGGTTTAATGTCTATCGACAAAATAGTCTTTATATTACCATCGTTGTGCTAATTATTATTTTAGGTATTTTCATTTTACTTTTATCAACGATATAAATCAAATTATAGGCTATTCTTCTAAGGTCGTAAACTTTCGAGTGTTCCCGTAGCGGCGAATTTATCTGCCATATTGACGACATTTGACGGGCTGTCTACGAGTACTCCGGACCGCTATATGACCATTATAATATTAGAATAATCACTAAATTTAAACTATAAATTATAAACTATTATCGCTTTAATGTGCTGATAAGAATCGTTAAATACCCTGAGGAAGGAATGACCGTTTTTGACCATATCTTTTTTTATTAAATTCCTTTAGGAAATCGTTCAATGAAAACACTACTCAACGATTTTTCTTAAGTAAAATCTAATAAAAAAATATCCGGGTTAAGAAGTATCATTATCTATATCAAGGTACTTATGACGATCAAATAATTCATTATTTATAGTTCATCATTCATTTTTTAATGATTAAATATAGAAAAGATACGGACGATATTGTTACCCTTACATTAGATATGAAAGGGAGTGCGTTCAATGTGCTTAACCATAAAATAAGTAAAGCATTTGAGCCGGTTATCGCTCAACTTCAAAAAGAAATTAGAAATAATCAATTGTCGGGTCTTATTATTACTTCTGATAAGAAGAATTTCCTAATCGCTGGCGATTTAGAATATATCTATCAAATTAGTAATACGAAAGAGGTTTTTGAATTCACTCAAAATATCAAAGGCATTTTCAGAAAAATTGAGCAATTAGGCGTTCCTGTTGTGGCTGCAATAAATGGCAATGCATTGGGAAGTGGTTTCGAATTGGCTTTGGCTTGTCATCATCGAATCGCAGTCAAAAATCCTCGAACTCGTTTAGGATTTCCTGAAATTCGGCTGGGTCTGATGCCGAGTGGCGGAGGTGTAACTCGATTGGTTTGGTTGAATGGATTGAAAAAAACATATCCGATTCTGACCGAAGGAAAATTATATCGACCAAGTGCTGCACTTAAATATGAAATTATTGATGAAGTAGCTGCCGACGAAAAGGAAATGATTCAAAAATCTAAAAATTGGATTTTTGATAATTTAGATTATAAACGACCGTGGGATCAAGCGAAGTATAAAATTCCCGGTGGTGACATCGAAACACCAGAAATTACCTCATGGATTGCAGAAACAAATGCACGTTTGATGAAAAAAACGAAAGGAAATTTCCCTGCTTTTCAAGCTATTTTAGGTACAATGGTGGAGGCTGCTTCGGTAGATTTTGATACTGCAAATCGAATCGAAAGTCGATTTTTCACTCAGTTAATTATGAGTGAAACCGCCCATAATATGGTCAAAGCCTTTTGGTTTGATTTAAATCAAATAAAGAATAATCATAGTCGTCCAAAAGGTTTTGGAAAATTCCGACCCAAACAAATCGGAATTATTGGAGCCGGAAGAATGGGCTCTGCGATTGCAACTGTTTGTGCAACTTCCGGTTTGAAGGTTATTTTGAAAGATGTTTCGACAGTCATTGCGGAAAGAGGTCGAAAATATTGTGACTCTCTTCTGGCGAAAAGTGTAGAGGATGGAAGCTTAACGACCGAAGAAAAAATGGATATCTTTAATAGAATTCATATTACAGATAAATTTAAAGATTTTGAAGATTGTGATGTTGTAATCGAAGCTGTTTTTGAGAATATAAATTTAAAACAACGAGTAATCAAGGAAACAGAAACGCATCTTGACGAATTCACTTTGTTCTGTACCAATACTTCTAATATTTCAATCTCCCGATTAGCAAAGGTTTCTGATAATCCACAAGATTTTATCGGAATTCATTTTTACGCGCCAGCTGAATCTCGATTATTGGTTAATATTATCGTTGGCAAAAAAACGTCTGACGAAACGGTTGCTCGTGCCTATGATTTTGTACGAAGTATTGGAAAAGTACCAATCATTATCAGAGATAGAAGGGGGTTTTATACACCTCGTGTGAGTAGTATGTATGCAATGGAAGGTTTAGCATTGCTTAATGAAGGCGTTGCTCCAGTGGTGATTGAACGATTAGGATTGAAAGCAGGAATGGGAAGTGGCCCTTTGGCGATGTTGGATAATATGAGTTTATCGACGACTTTAATTTTTGAACGTCGAAAGCAAGAACACTTTACCAATATCTATTATCACAAAAAAGAAATTGAAGTATTAGAAAAAATGGTACGTGAATTAGGTCGAGAAGGAGCGATTAGTAAAGCCGGATTCTATGATTATTCAGACAAAACACCAAGACTTTGGAAGGGGCTAAAAGAGCATTTCGAAATTAACGAAACGTATCCTAACGAAAAAGAAGTGATTGAGCGATATATGTTTGTTCAGGCGATTGAAGCCGTTCGGACGCTGGAACAAGGAACGATTAGAAGTGTCGCAGAAGCGAATATTGGTAGTATTTGGGGATGGAATTTTCCACCATTTAAAGGGGGTGTTCTGCAATATATAAATGATTATGGTTTGAATAATTTTATTGCACAAGCAAAAATCCTGGAGGGTAAATATGGTGTTCGCTTTAGTTTGCCAGAATTGATTCAAGATAAAGCGGAGAAAGGCGAAACTTTTTAATTACGCAGTTATTGGTTATTTGACATTTTTTTTCCGTGACGGCTGTTCTTAAGCTGCCGTAAAGTCTTGAAATGGCTACGGCGGCTTAAGACAGCCGCTATGGAAATCACAATTTACTTGAGTTTGGCAAAACTTGTCAAAAACTTAATTATTGTCTAAATCGTATCAAGTACCTTTTTTATAAATCAAAATAATGAAAAATAAACCAAAAATTGTCATACTTACAGGAGCAGGAATGAGTGCAGAATCTGGAATTAGTACTTTTAGAGATTCCGATGGACTTTGGGAAAATCATGACATTATGGAGGTTGCTTCGCCTGAAGGTTTTGCCAAAAATCCCGAATTAGTTTTACACTTTTATAATGAACGCAGAAAACAACTTTTTGATGTCGAACCAAATCTTGGACATAAAATGTTAGTTGAGCTGGAAGCCAAATATGATGTCGTCGTGATTACGCAAAATGTAGATGATTTGCATGAGCGAGCAGGAACTAAACGTATTGTTCACCTACATGGTGAGCTGCGAAAAGCTCGAAGTATAGGCGATGAAAGTTTAATTTATAAGCGAGAAGGAGATATAAATATTGGTGATACTTGCAAAAAAGGACATCAATTACGTCCGCATATTGTCTGGTTTGGAGAGGCTGTTCCTATGTTAGAAATAGCATTACAATTAGTCGCTATTGCAGATTATATCATTGTAATTGGCACATCAATGCAAGTTTATCCAGCTGCGGGTTTAGTTTATCAAGCACCAAAGAAAGCACCAGTTTTCTTTATCGACCCAGATCCTCAAGTCAATAAACAAGATTTTTATAATCTTACTATTATCGCAGAACCGGCAACGATTGGCGTCAAGAAAGTAGTCGATTTTTTGATGAAATAATTCATTTTTTTAAGTTTTGAGTCACCTATTTTTATCAATTTTCAATAAAATGGTGTGGATACTATAAAAGGTGTCTACACCATTTTTATTTATAAGCACGCCTAAAATTAATATAAGTACTCGGACATATTTATTCGTAAAGCTCTAATCCATTTTAAAAATCTATTAGGTTTGAGTATCAATGATTGGTGAATTTAAAATCATAATTTAAGTGTAAAATAAACATATCCGAGTACTTAAATCATATTATTTCCCCGTTCATATTCAAAAAAGTCACAATATTGTCAATTTAATGTTAATTCAGTATTAACTCAGGGTTAATTGAACGTTTATATTCTAAAAGAAGTTATCTTCACTAAATACCTTATTGCGTAAACGATTTCGTTATTACAAAATTTAAAATTCGATAATATGAAAAATAATATATTTAAAGAAGAAAGCTCATTCAATGATAAAGTGATATTTACTATTTTAGGAATAGGATTAGTAGGAGCTATTTTAGGATATTTCACATCATTTTATGGTGAATATCCTGCAACTAAAACAGCCGCTTATTTTATAGTTGCTTTAGGATTAGGCGTTTCACTTTGGGTCCTTTTACAATTAAAATTAAAAGTTTCCATCAATGATAAACACATTGAATATAAAATGTTCCCGATACATTACAAAACACAAAGAATTACTTGGGACGAAATAGAATCTTGTGAAATTATTGAAACTTCATATTATGCTCAATGGCATGGTGGTAATATTCGATTTAATGAAGCTTGGTTTTCACTGACAGGAAGAAATGGTTTAGCGATTAGAACAAAAGCGGGAAAGTCTTTATTCATAGGATGCAAAAATGTAACTGAATTGGCACAATATTTAGCATTGAATAGAAATATTTCTTTAGAAGATACAGAGATTTCAGCACAAACTGTCTAAAAAAATAGCGAAAATTAGCGAAAATTAGTAGCTTTTTAATAAAAAAATGGTGTAGATACAAAACGTATCTACACCATTTTTTTTGTCTAAAAACACGAAAGAACGAAAATTCATAACCCAAAAAAATCACAGCGTTACTTAATCGAAGTTTCTAAATCAGAATACGTTCCGCTTACCGGATAAGGTACATAACTGTAAATCATTCCGATACCATCGGCATAATATTTTGTTGGTAAAAAATTATTGTCTTCTTTTTGTAAGAACACAATAATTTGAGCTACAGGAGCTGTAATTTCTCCTATTCCAATAACATTTCGATATGTTTTGCCTTTAATTATTTTTTGCTTATCAACACAAGAAACAACGTAAAGTGTCGCAACAGTTTGGTCTTCATTTTTATAGTCTAACCACATATTTCCAACTTCAACATCTGTTTTTAAGAAGTTTTCTTCTTTAAACGTCTGATCATTCAACCGGAAATAATTTCCATCTTCCTTTCGAATCAATTCTTTCTCGAATGGATTTTTGTTATTGGTAATTACTTTATAAATCTTACCATTTACCGTACTATCCTGTTTTACGGTATACTTAATATCAATAGAACCCCATTTTTCTCGCTGATTACTTACATTAATCATTGCGTCTAAATTTGTTCTATTCGTATCCGAAGTTGCATAATCCGTAAGCGTATAACTCCATGATTTACCAACTTCTAATGGATAATACGATTGTCCGAAAGTGGTATTTGTGAAAATTATAAAAACTACTATTAAGTATTGATACTTTTTCATGTGCTATATTATTATTCGTAAATTTTTTTCACTTCAATATAAATTAATCAAATCCTGATTCAAAACCTATTTTAAAGCCTAATTTATTTTATGATTGCACGAATATAATAATTGTTTTACACAGATTTAGAATAGATTAATAAGTATTTGATTATAAGAACATTGAGATTAGAGTGCTCGGACATGAATCGCTACCTGATAATACAAAAGCGGCTTCAAGGAGAAAATTCCCTAAAGCCGCTTTATTATTTCTAAAATCTAATATCTAAAACTATTTAAAATCCAATAATTCAACATCGAAAATCAAAACAGCATTTGCAGGAATAACGCCACCAGCTCCTGTTGGACCATAAGCCAAACCAGAAGGAATATAGAAGGTTCCTTTTCCACCTTTTTGTAATTTCGGAATAGCGATTTGCCATCCTCTGATTACTTGATTTAAACCAAACTCCAACGGTTGTCCTCTATCATAAGAAGAATCGAAAACAGTTCCGTTTAATAACATTCCCTTATAATGTGTTTTCACTTTTGAAGTTGAAGCAGGGTTTCCGCCAGTTCCAGGTTCCGTAATCGTGTACCAAATTCCGGACGCATCTTGTTCCGCTTCGATTTTATTCTTTGCCAAGAAATCTTGGATTAATTTCGCATCTGCAGTTGCCTGTTCTTTTGGATTCATTGATTCTTGAAAATCAACTAATTCGATATCAAAAACCAACACTGAATTTGCAGGAATATCTGCACCAGCTCCTGCTTCTCCGTAAGCCAAAGCAGAAGGAATATAGAAAGTCGCTTTTCCACCTTTTTTCAAGGTCGGAATCGCTTTTTTCCATCCTACGATAACTTGGTTTAAAGTTGTCGTAAAAGGTTGACCTCTATCGTAAGACGAGTCGAATTTTTTACCATCCAATAATCTTCCTGAATAATGAGCGGTCACACTTGCTTTAACGCTTGGGTTTTTACCTTCGCCTTCTTGCGTGGTTACATACCAAATCCCAGATTCCAATTTTTCGGCTACAATATTATTATCCGCCAAATGTTTTTTAATCGTTTCTTGGTCTTTTTCAGCACGCTCTTCTGCGGTCAAAATCTGCTCAAAATCGACTAATTCGATATCGAATTTCAAAACAGTATTTGCAGGAATAGAAGCACCAGCACCTCTTTCGCCATAAGCCAAACCAGAAGGAATGTAGAAGGTTCCTTTTCCACCTTTCCCTAACATTTTAATCGCTTCCTGCCATCCTTTAATCACCTGACCTAAAGCAAAATCTAACGGCTGACCTCTATCGTAAGAAGAATCAAACTTCGTACTATCCAATAAAGTACCATTATAATGTGCTTTCACTTTTGATTTCTCATCGGGTTTATCCCCTTCTCCAGCTGCCGTAATGACATACCAAATCCCAGATTCTGTTTTCTGTGCTTCGATTTCATTTGCAATCAAATAATCCAAAATGATATTTTGGTCTTTATCCACCTGTGTTTCAGGGTTTTCCAACTTTAATTCTTTCATTGTTTTGACGTATTTTGGCGTACAAGACATCACGCTTGTAAGCATTAATATAGTTAATCCGAATATGATTTTTTTCATGGTATTTTTTTATAAAATAATATAGTAACGTTATTTTTGGTTTTCTATGGAATAGAAAATTTCTGCAAATTTGAGAAAATTTAGTGTAAGAATGAAAATAATGGAAATAATTAAAAAGTGTCGAATCCTTTTTATATTCCCCTTTAAATAAAAAATCTCCTGCAGATATACGAGATATTTCCTAAAACCAGTTTATTCTTCGACCCAAAATTCAAATTTCTTTGTCGTTCGTTCTCTACCTCCTCTCCTATTCCGTCCGTCAATCGTTATTTCAAAAGTGTTTTTACCAATTGTCGTCGGGCGTAATTTGAAGGAACTTCTATACGGGTTTTTCTTATCTAAAACCAATAATTCATTATTTAACCAAATTTTGAAATCATAATAATTACAAGAAGAAATTGAAGAAACTATGTATTTTAACTTGACCGATTCATTTACACAAATAGGCTTTTTTGTATTCAATATTAAAGATTCTGTCCAATCTCGACCAATACAACCTCCGTACATTTTCCCTGCAAAGTAAGTCAATAATCCAGTTTCATAACACAATAATTCTGATTGACTTAACGCAATATCTAACGGCTGTTTTCGAATCGAACGTAAATCCAAATATCGAAGCTTTTTTCTTAATTTTTCATACTCAGATTCGTCTTTTAATGGTCGAGTTAGTTTCGGTATAATCGTTTCTAAATCCGTATTTTTATTTTCTAATGCAATAATAATAATTTGTCGAGTAGAATCTGCGTGTTCTAAATATTCTTGATATCTTGGATAACTCTCGACTTGCTTTTTAATCACGTTAAAAATAACATCATTCCATCTTTTTAAACTTTCATTTCCTTGAAAAACTTGATGCTCAATCACTTCAAAAAGACCAGATTTCGATTTTGGGTAAATTACCGTTCCTAAAATCATCACCGAAACCAACAATATTAACCAAAGACTTTTCATAATTTTCAATTTTCTCTGTGAAACACTATGCAAAACGCGGTATGACTCTGTGGAAAAAACTAATCACAATCAACCACTTCATACTCAAATGTGCTCTTAACTTTTTGCGTCTTCTTCGTCAAAGGATTCGTAATTGACATAATCACCATTGCCTTCTTTTTACCAATCGAAGTTGGTGTAACCGTATAAATCGCAATACCATCTTTCACCGGAATTTCCTTTCCATTTACCGTTGCTCTAATTCCAGGATGTCGAGCATAAATGGCTAAAAACACTTCCACTTCATAAGTATCACCTAATTTCAAATGTGAAGTCTTCGCATAAACGATTGGCACAAATTCCTTAAAATCCCGATCTCTCGACAATATTTCGATCTTATAAGCCAACTGTTCCAAAGTTCGAGTTCGGGCGATATACAAGCGATTTTGAATACTCGAAAGCAACGCCTGAGATTCCATAAAACTTGGACCTTCCAAAAGTTTCGGCAAGTTTTCCACATCCACAAAAAGACTATCTTTCAATTTCTGCTTAAAATCTCCTTCATCCATATAACTCAGAATCGTATCTTGTTTGCCTTGAATTGTTAGACAGAAATTCGCTAACTTTTTTCTAAAAACTCGCTTCGGCGTATTATAATGAAACGGTCGTAACCGATTCCAAAACGAATAAGCATCCTCTCTCGATTCGTGCATCATTATAAAATATCCTTCCGGCAATCCTCCAATAATATCATCTCGCAAGACTTGTACTTCATCGTAAGCATCGCTATATATTTCATAAACCAATCTTGCGGTATCTTCAATTCCTTTATTTTCAGGATAAGCTTTGGCTTCTATTTGAATTGATTTAATAACGTTTCCCGAAGCAGCTCCAATAATACTTGTTTGCCTAATCAATGCACGATCCGCTAATTCAACCATATTTATATCTGCTTTACTTTGATATGGAAAAAACCAAAAGTAAACCGTAATGGTATTGACTAAAATAATGGTGGTGATGAGTCGTTTTTTCATAAGTATCGCCAAGCAGTTTAGTTTAGTTATTTAAAAAATGATATTTTTCAAGTGTATTGCGAATTCTCATTCGATACATAGTTAATAATTTGAATACTTAATGAGCAAAATAAAATAAGTTACAAGGTTTTAGCAGAAACCGTATCGGTTTAACACACAAAAAATCCCGTCACACTGAATATTTCAGCATGACGGGATTCTTCATTTATATAAATCTAAAATCTAGAAGTTGAGCTTTTGCGAAATCCCAATTTTTCTTCGGGACAAAGCGGTCTAACATCTCGACTAACTCACTAATCCACGACCTTCTTTCTTGATTCGGCCGTCTTTCGTTAATTGTTTCGTCAAACGGTCAACAACACCATTCACGAAATCTTTACTTTTCGGTGTACTATATAATTTTGCTAATTCCACGTATTCGTTAATTGTAACCTTTGGCGGAATCGAAGAGAAATGCATCAATTCGCACAACGCTAACTTTAATAAAATCATATCAATAATTGCCACACGTTCCATATCCCAATTCTTCAAGACCGGTTGGATAATCGCTTCTAAATCCTTGTCAAAAAACAAAGTTTTATGTAACAGTTCTAAACCATAATCCATACAAGTTTCATCCGAAGGCTCATGATCTTGATAAAATTTTCCGCTACTTGGCAACGACTTCAATGTCTTTTTCATCGCTCCGACGACCAATGATTTATCATCCATCCAAGAAATGAATTGCTCATCGACCATTTCGTCAAAGACTTCATCCTTCAAACAACCTTTATATAAATCCAAAAGTACATCGACATGCCTTTCATTCGAAGTTTCTTCCTCTATGAGATACTCTTTATAAATATCTTTTTGAGCGAAATTCTGATAAAAACGACGCGTGAAATCCGCATCTACACGATAACGAAGTTTGCGCGTTTTTAATACCGAATGAAAATCAAGGTTTTCAGCAATGGAAAGCGTTACCGGATTATTAAATAACTTCGTAGAGAAGTTTTTATCTGCTTCTGATGGCAATAGTTTTTCGGCACGAATTGCTGCGTCCGTATTGGCATATTCCGCAACTTTTAACAGTTGGTGCAAATTAAATAAATACGCATTGTAAGCCATATCAATACTTTTCTTGTAATAGTTCTTTACCGCTTCATTATTTAAAGCAATATCTCTATTAGCAGCGTAAAGTGCTTTCATCACTTTGATACGAACATTTCTTCTACTGACCATCTTTGTGAAACAACTTTCAAAATTTTGATTCAACAACTAATTTTTAAAGACAAATTAATCGCTGATTTTCCAATTTTAGGTTTGTGAATTTATTCTTCAGAGTTTCTAAAAAAACCTCCTCTTTATTTTCTTTCCGCAAAGAACGTGAATTTCTGAGAAACTTGGTAAGGAAGTGTTTAAAATTTTTTTCGAGTTGAGATTTTTTTTGCACCAATATGAATTAAAGCAAGTCAAAAAAGTATAGCGGCTCAAGTCAAAATAGATTATCGAACACCTCGACAAACACCCCGAAATTTATAATAGATGCAATATATTTTTAGTGTGATTTTGATATTGTGGTAAACAAATATATTTTCGAAAAAAGAGAACGCTGACTTTTGAGTATAAATGATATTTTTATACCAAAAGAAATTTCCAATGGTGAGCAAGACAAATTACCTTCGTACTAAATTATCGTTTGAATCAGAAAAAACGCAGAAGCGGCGGTCATAACAATGACAGATTCGAAGGTGGTGAATTTTTAATTTAATTAGGAGTTAAGAATTAAGCATTTTTCAATTGTTTTATGGTTTTTGAAAAATTCCTAATTCCTAATTCCTCGTTCCTAATTCAAATAATGACTTTTTTCCTTCCTGCAATTATCATTTTATCAATATTTTACCTCCTCATTCAAACCGTTTACACGGAAGGATGGAAGGCGTTACCGGTTTGGAAAGTTCCCAATAATTTTCAATCTAAAACGTCGATTTCTATTCTAATTCCGGCTCGAAATGAAGCGGAAAATATTAGTGCCTGTATCCAATCTATTTTAAATCAAAACTATCCAAAATCGCTTTTTGAAATTATCGTTTTGGATGATTTTTCAGAAGACGAAACGCCTGAAATCGTTGAAAATTTTAATAGCAATGGTTTTGATAATATTCGATTGGTAAAGATGTCGGACAATATTTCAGTGGACGAAACGCAATCTTTTAAGAAAAAAGCAATTGAAATTGGTATCAAAAAAGCGAACGGTGAATTAATCGTTACGACGGATGCAGATTGTATTGCTCAACCAAATTGGCTTCAATTAATTAGTAGTTTGTATGAAATGAAACGACCAAAATTCATTGCTGCTCCAGTTAATTTTCATCGAGAACAAAACGATTTTGAGCGGTTTCAATCCTTGGATTTTATAGGAATGATGGGAATCACAGGTGCAGGAATTTATACCAAAATTATGCGAATGTGTAATGGCGCAAACTTGGCCTATCCAAAAACAATTTTTGAAGAAGTCAATGGTTTTCAAGGAATTGACAATCATGCTTCAGGCGATGATATGATGCTGATGCAGAAAATTGCACAAATTTATCCAGATGATATTGTTTATTTAAAAAATCACACAGCGACTATTTTCACAGCAGCTAAACCAACTATAAAATCATTTATTAATCAACGAATTCGTTGGAGTACCAAATCGAAAGGTTACGAAGAAAAACAAGTGACGATGATTTTGATTGGCATTTGGTTATTTTGTTTGAGTGTTCCATTTACCTTTTTATCGACGCTGTTTTTTGGTAAAATAATGTTAGTTGCCGGTCTTGGGCAATTAGCCCTAAAAGCATTTGCGGATTATCGTTTATTACATACAACTTCTACATTTTTTAATCGCTCGGACTTAATGCGAACCTTCTGGAAGTCTTCTTTTTATCACTTAATCTATATTATTGGTGTTGGATTTTTGGGCGGAATTGTAAAGAAATATGAATGGAAAGGACGTATCGTTCAATAATTATTTTGGTCGTGCTATCAATATGTACTTTTGTCTTTTTTATACAATATGAAACGGTGCGTATTCAACGGGTGACTTAAAGTTGAATGTCGTCAACTTAAGCTTTTTGATTCTTTTTAAGAAAAATCGAATGGTACTCACCTGATGACTTTAAGTCGTCAGGTGAGTTGCTGAAAATTAGTTCTTTTCCTTAAGTTGACGACATTTGACTTCAAGTCATCCGTTGAATTATGGTGCACAAGTGTAGCACTACCATTATTTTTAGTATAAATAATTTATTAATAGTGTTGACGATAATCATTAAGCGATTGAACGGTGTCGATTTTATATTTGAACGTCTGTTCGGTCGTCGCTAAAGCTAATCCTATTAATGAACTACTAAAAAACTCCTTATACTCAATAATTAAGTACCTTTTAACTTCATCAAAATAGAGAATGTTTGGTCTAAATCTTCGGCATCTACGATGAGTGTAAACTCGTTAGAGGTAGAAATTACTTCTGCTAAATTGATTCCGAACCAAGCCAAATCTTTCAAAATATAGTAGTAAATACCATAAATCATTTGGTTTTCGTCTGGCAACATTAAGGTGATTGAAGATAAATTGACCTCTTTTGAAATCAATCGTTCCGCTCTAAAAATCTCTTCAACATTTTCCAAAACGGTATTTGCAGTAATCACGGTCGTCTCCGAAACTCCTTGTGAGAACGTATAAAACATTTTCGGATGTTCGCTGATAATTTGCAATAAATCTAGCTGACACTTTGCCAAGGTTTCGGAATTTGAATACGTAAAACTCGTCAGATTCGACCGAACACTATAATTACTCAATTTTTTAAAAAATCGTCGCAAGTTCTTTTCTACAAAAGCAACATCACCGAAATGTTGGCGATTGATTGCCATTACAATAGCACCAACTTTTACAGGTTTTCCTAATAAATGTTGGACATCAGGTTGTAATTTTCGAGCTAATGCCGAGACATTCACCAATCCTTCAGAAAGAGCTTCCGACACAAAGGGAGATTGACGTATTAATTGTTGGACAATTTCTGCTACTGTAATCATATTTTAATTTAATTATTGGATTTGACTTCTTTAATTGTTAATATTTTAACGCAAAGTTATTAATTTCAACTTAAAGAAGTAATTTTTTATTAATTTATTCATAAGTGTTCCTTAAAATAGTGTGGGATGTAGTAATCGTATAGTTTGAGCTATTTATATATAAAAAAAAATCAACAATTATTTAAAACTTGTATCTGCTTAACTTCTGTAAAATTATATGTTTAATCGGATTAAAAACTCAATTTTATAGAGATTACATACATAAGGAATACTCGATTTCATCAATTCGGTTCTGATTATCTAATAATTCATTCAACCGATGAATCGAATAACAACCTGGATATTACACCAAATTTGTCTGAATCTTAATCACTTGAAAGTCAAGTTTATGAATCATATCTTGTGCCCCGTAAGTCCATGAAATTGATATTTTTAGTGGAAAGTCGATGGTGTAGCGTAGAAAAAACCATCGACCTTCTATCCATATTAAGATTGTTTTTTGAATTATTTATCGCCTCTTTACAGAAGTAAATATAAGCTTCTTTGTAGTTTTTCTACATTTTTAGTAATTGCTTTTCTATGATAATTTTCATCACTCGTTAAAATTTGCAAAAGCATATTAAAACCAGAAGAACCGGAGACAGAGACCGTCGGGAAAGGTGGTTTTAATCGATTCATTTGAGCATCATAAATCACTAAACCTTCGGAGTCATTGGAAGCACTTACTAATGTATAATTACAAATCATAAAATTATCAGCCGCTAATTCAATCGTTTCATCGACTTTTCCATTTTCACTAACAAAAATACCCTTCCTCGTACCGGATTTTAATTTTTCAACTTCATTATCATAAATAAAATAAACTTCTGAGAAACGATAACTATTATTAAAACTTTCAATCAATGCGAAATTAACAAGTATCGTTTCTGTTTTTATTGCTTCCATTTTCCGCAAAATACCGGCTTTTTGTTTTACCGATATTTCTGTACTTCTAGACAAAACCCCTAACTCTTTAAGTCGTTTTCCATTCGTACGAAGCAAAACGACCAACGCATTTTCTCGTAACTCGTGAGCGGTAGAAATAGTCGTAGAAGGATTATATATCCTACTGACAGATGCCGTTGAATCATTTAGACTGTTATACGAAATAGGTATTGTATCTTTTGAATTATGCTTTTCGCCAATCACTTTGATAGAATCTTGAGCAATTATACTCGACGCATTGATTATTAAAAAACTTAAAATCAATAAAATATAATTAAAATAATCTTTCATGTTATCTTGTTAATCTGTCGTTAATTCAATTAAAAAAAATGTATATTAATAAATTTTCAAGGTACTTTTATCGTGATTTTTTCAATAAATTTCATAAACTTTGTGAATCCGTGATTTGATTGTGTAAATCATACTTTGTTGAACGAATGATTCCGAAAAGTGTAGTATTAAACCAAACCTATAAGGTTTTTAAAACCTTATAGGTTTAAATACAAAAAAAAAGAACGCTATATAAATATGAATACAACCATAGATATTCAAGCTTTAAACCAACAAATATACATAGAAAGTGCTTTTGTGGATAAAATGAATGAAGCAACTTCCAAAGTCATCATTGGTCAAAAGTACATGATTGAACGTTTGATGATTGGACTTTTGGCAAAAGGACATGTATTATTAGAAGGTTTGCCAGGTTTAGCAAAAACTTTGGCAATCAAAACTTTAGCTCAAACGATTGATGGAAAATTCAGTCGTATTCAATTCACGCCAGATTTATTACCAGCCGATATTATTGGTACCATGATTTATAATCCGAATAAGAATGAATTTTCTGTTCGAAAAGGGCCAATTTTTGCCAATTTCGTTTTGGCGGATGAAATCAATCGCGCACCCGCAAAAGTTCAATCGGCTTTACTCGAAGCCATGCAGGAACGACAAGTGACAATCGGCGATGAAACCTTTAAACTGGAAGCTCCTTTTTTGGTATTGGCAACTCAAAATCCAATTGAGCAAGAAGGCACTTATCCACTTCCCGAAGCTCAAACTGACCGTTTCATGCTAAAGGTAAAGATCACTTATCCAACTAAAGAAGAAGAACGTCAGATCATGCGAATGAACATGAATGATGCTTTTGAAACGGTGGAAAAAGTAGTGGATATCGAAGAAATTATGAATGCTCGAAAGTGGATTAATAAAATCTACATGGATGAAAAAATCGAGCAGTATATTATTGATATTGTGTTCGCAACTCGTAAACCTGAAAATTATCGGTTAAGCAAATTGAAGCCATTAATTAATTATGGTGCTTCTCCTCGTGCGTCTATCAGTTTGGCGAAAGCCGCAAAAGCCTATGCGTTCTTGAAACGTCGAGGTTATGTGATTCCAGAAGATATTCGTGCCATTTGTCATGATGTGATGCGACATAGAATTGGTTTATCTTACGAAGCAGAAGCAGAAAATATTTCGCAAGAGGATATTATCAATGAAATCTTGAATGCGGTTGAAATACCTTAGGTGGTAGTTGGTTATTGGACATTTTAGATGGGAGGCATACGAAATCACGAAATATAAAATACAAAGCCCAAATTCACACAGTAAAAAATTAGGAATGAAAAACGCAGTAATAATAATTTGGGGAATTTTATGGTGTGTGACTTTATCGGCACAGACCATGGAACAGCAAGTACGAACGATGTTTACGGATGCTGCTGATATTCAGTGGGTTGAACATTATAAAGGACGAATGAGCGATATTAATGATGTGGCGATGACGTTAGCTTATGATGGCAAAACTTGCAAAGGCATCATGTGGTATTTACGGAGTAAAGCGCAGTTTCGGATGGAAGGTCAGATTCTAAATGATACGACTTTGATGCTCACAGAATATGATACGACGAATACTGCAACAGGAAAAATCGAAGGTATAATTAAAAAACATGATGGTATAAAAGGTAGCTGGTTTTCATTAAACAAGACAATTGGTGAACAATTGAATTTACTGCCAACGAACCAAGAACCTCGCTATCCAGGATATTGTGGTGATAATAAATGGATTCGTAAATATTCGGGAACGATTGGGACAGATGATGTGGAAATGGTGATTCGTAGAGCGAATAATGGTTATGTGAAAGGAACGGTTTATTATAAATCATCCAACAAAACGCATCTTGCAGAAGGTCAAATTTCGGATAATGGTCATTCAGTTTATTTAGAAATTCAAGATTTGAATTGGAATGAAATTGCTGTGATTAATGCAAAAGTGGATTTCACTACGGATAATATTTCAGGGAAAGCGAAAACGAAAAATGGAGAAGTCCCTTGCGATTTAACGATTTTTGAGAAGATGGCGGTCGGTTGTATGGAATACGCAGATTTTCTGACGAAGACCGAAATCACTTATCCAAAAACAAAAAATCAAGATTTTAATACATTTATAAAAGTTCAGATTCAAGATTGGTCAAGTCTTTCCAAAGCTTATACAAAAGAATATTCTGCACAGATTCCCGTTTATTCTGCGGCACAGCGTTCTTCGTTGCGTTCGTATTGTTGGTATGAAATTGACTGCTTTTCGAGTCGATTAATCAGTGGGAAAATCATTCAAACGAATACTTGGGATAATGATTATCAAGGCTTTTCATTTAATTATGATTTGATTGAAAATAAGGAAATTACGTTAGAAAGTATTTTTAAAGAAGAATTTGATCATCAAGATTTTATCAATCGTTTTATCAAAAAAGATATCAAGAAACGTCCGTATTATAGCGATGGATTTTACGAAACTTGGATTACCAATCAAAAGTTCGAATACTATACTTTTCGAAGAGAAGGTTTGGTTTTAAGTACAAAATTCAACGGAACTTACGGCGAACAACAAGTGACGATTCCTTACGAATTATTGATTCCGTATTTGAAGGATATGTCGATATTTGAAATGGTGAAATAGGTTGAATGATAAATTATAACCTATAAATTATTTTATCGTTTGGACAAAAAAATAATTCATAGTTTATAATTCATAGTTAAAACGATTTTGGATACAAGTGAATTGATGAAACGGGTTCGGAAGATTGAGATTCGAACGAAAGGCTTGAGTAAACACCTATTTACAGGGGAATATCATTCTGCCTTTAAAGGTCGAGGTATGTCATTTTCAGAAGTTCGAGATTATCAATTTGGGGACGATGTCCGGAATATTGATTGGAATGTAACGGCTCGTTATAATCAGCCGTTTGTCAAGGTTTTTGAGGAAGAAAGAGAACTGACGGTGATGTTGATTGTGGATGTAAGTCGTTCGGCTTTTTTTGGAACGGTTCGTCAGTTTAAGAATCAAGTGATTACGGAAATTAGTGCTGTTTTAGGGTTTTCGGCAAGTAGCAATAATGATAAGGTTGGATTGATTTTATTTTCGGATAAGATTGAAAAATACATTCCACCGAAAAAAGGTCGAAGTCATATTTTGAGAATTATTCGGGAATTGGTCAACCATGAACCGACCGGAGAAGGAACGAATTTAGCGAAAGCGTTGGTATTTTTTAATAATGTCCAAAAGAAACGAAGCGTCACTTTTATCTTGTCTGATTTTATGACAAGTCATTATGATGATGCGTTGAAAATCGCCGCTCGTCGCCATGACATAATTGGCTTGCATATTTACGATCCGAGAGAAGTGGAACTACCGAAAAATATCGGTTTGATATTGGCACAAGATGCGGAAACAGGAAAAACTCGATGGGTTGATACTGGAAGTAAAAAGGAAAGAAAGCGACATCAAGCATATTTTTACCAAAATCAAGCTCGATTCCAAAGTTCTTTTGTCAAAAGCCGCTCGGATACTTTAAGTATTGCAATTCCCGAAAAAGCAGAATTGGATAAAAATGACCAATTTTACGTCAAAGAATTGTTACGATTCTTTAAACGGCGACACCATTAGAGAGTGAGTAGTTGATAGTTTGCAGTATCGTAATTGAGAAACGAACAAAAAGAAAAGCCCCAGGGTGAAATCATTAAAACATGGCAACGCCATGTAAAATTCAATAAGAGAATGAAACAATATTTTATCCTACTACTATTCTTATTCATTAGTCAAATCGTTTTCGCGCAGCCGGAAGTCGAAACAACGATTGATTCTACCAATATGATGATTGGTGACCAAATGAATATGGAATTCAAAGTGAAACACGCTCCCAAAATGGTGGTTTTGATGCCGAAGTCGGTGAGCTTAGGCGATAAAATAGAAGTATTATCGGAGCGAGATACAACGGCTAAAATATCAGAAAACGAGGTTTTGACAAAGAAAAGTATGACGATTACGTCTTTTGACTCGGGTATTTATGTCATTCCGCCAGTTCCGATTCAAATCGAACGAAACGGAATTATTGATACGATTTTTTCAAAAGCATTGCGATTAACCGTCGTTTCCCCATTCTTGGATACAACGAAAAATATCGCACCGATTAAAGATATTTTCACGGAAAATATTTCATTCAAACATGATATTTTACCTGTTTTATTAGGACTTTTTGCAATTATAATTTTAATATCAATCATCGTTTATTATACCAAACGACAAAAGCAACACGAAGCAATTCAGCAAGTGACTATCGAAAAACCGCAATTGCCCGCTCATGTAATTGCATATATAAAATTGAAGGAATTGGATGATAAACAATTGTGGCAAAAAGGTGATTTCAAAAAATATCAATCAGAAATTTCCTATACGATTCGAGAATATTTAGAAAATCGTTATGAAATCCCTGCATTGGAATCGGTTACGCAGGAAATTATGTCGAGTTTGAACGGTTTTGATATTGAAAGTAAACCACTAATTAATTTGAAAAATATATTACAAACAGCAGATTTAGTGAAATTTGCAAAACTAATTCCGAATGAAAATCAACATCGAGAAGCAATGGATTTTAGTTTGGACTTTGTGAAAGAAACGTTGGAAGAAGAAATCGAGGAAGAGGAGAAATAAATAGTTTACAGTCAAAGCGATAAAAGTCCCGAAGCCTGCCTGTTGCAGACAGAGGGCAAAATCATTAGCACATGGCAATGCCTTGTGAACAAAAATAAACATGGTAAAACCATGTGAATAAAATAAAACAAGTGTCGAATTTATATTTTGTCAATCCAGGAGCATTTTTATTATTATTACTAATTCCGATAATTTGGATGTGGTTACGCAAGCAAGAACGCTTTGTAAAACTACGATTTTCAACTTTAGCAGGATTTAGTGAAGGCATTTCTATACGAGCAAAATTAAATATTTGGCTTCCAAATACCTTGCGATTACTAACTTTTTTGATGTTGGTCATTGCGTTAGCTCGTCCACAAACTGTTTTTGAGGAAAAAGTTATTGAAGCGGAAGGAATTGATATTATTATTTCGATGGATATTTCTTCAAGTATGTTATCCGAAGATTTTAAGCCAAATCGATTGGTCTCAAGTCAAAAATTGGCCGCAGATTTTGTGGATGGAAGAGCTTATGATAGAATCGGTTTGACGGCTTTTGCAGGAGAAAGTTTTACAAAATGTCCGATTACGACCGACCACAAAATCGTAAAAGAATTCTTATTACAATTAGAATGTGGACAGTTGCGAGATGGAACAGCAATCGGAATGGGTTTGGCGAGTTCCGTGAAAGCATTGTCCAAAAGTAAGGCGAAATCTAAAGTCATTATTCTCTTAACGGATGGCGAAAATAATTCCGGATATATTCAACCTATGACGGCGGTAGAAATGGTAAAGGCCTTTAACATCAAAGTTTATACAATTGGTGTTGGCTCGACCGGAGAAGCCTTAACGCCAATGGGAAGAAGGGCAGATGGAAGTTATCCAATGGGATATGCGAAGGTTGTTATTGATGAAGATTTACTAAAAGATATTTCATCGAAAACTGGCGGAAAATATTTTCGTGCAACGGATGAAAATGGTTTAAAGAAGATTTATGAGGAAATTGACCAATTAGAAAAAACGAAAATGGAAGTGGAAATTGTGAAACGACAAAGCGACCAATTTTTCATTTTTATCTTTTGGGCCATTCTCTTTTTAGGTTTAGAAATTCTTTTGAGAAATACGATTTTTCGGACGATATAAACGGTTTTGGGGGTTTGACGCTCTGACGTGATGGATTTCCCGAAAAAAAGTTGGGGCAGGCTGCCGAATACGCCAAAAATATGGATATTGCTGATTTTTTAAATATTATAAATAATTAACTAAAAAAAATTGATACAACTCGAATATATAGAAAACCTTTACGCTTTATTACTAATTCCGATATTAGTAACTCTTTTCATATTGCGTAGAATTTGGCAAAAACGAGCAAGAAATCGGTTTGGAGATTTGGCATTGATAAAAAGATTGATGCCCGAAAGTTCTCGATTGAAGGACTTTATAAAGTTTGGTTTATTAATGTTCGTTTTGATTTTATTGAGTTTTGCTTGGGCGAATCCGCAAATGGGAACGAAAAAGGAAAAGGTTCAGCAAAAAAGCATTGATATTTTTATTGCGTTGGACGTTTCCAATAGTATGTTAGCGAAAGATATTTCACCGAATCGCCTGGAACGAGCA
>CAWVWD010000008.1:0-22140 GCA_963933585.1 uncultured Saprospiraceae bacterium | reverse complement strand
GCATGTTATTGGTAAGCAAAATAATTATTATAAACTATTTAAAGTTGTTGATAATCAATTGGTTTATGATGAAAATCAGGCTAAAAAAGAAATGGAAAAGCAAGGTGTTTCGGAACATTTTACGGCTTTAAAGTTCCAACTGACGGAAAGGATTTTGGAAGCGTTGCATGGTTATCATCAGAAAAATTCGATTGCCGAAAGTCTTAAAAGGGAATTGAATTTTTGTCGAATATTGATTCATAAAAATCTTATTGAAGCAGGAGAGAAGCGATTGAAAAAAGTTCGGAAGACGATTGAAGTATATAATTTTATTGAATTTTTACCGGAACTATTTGCTATTAAACGAGAAATTTTTGCTAAACAGTTTTATAAAGATATTGACGACAAAGGTCTGGAAACGATTTATGAAGATATGGAATTGGCAATTGAGCAATTGAAAAATTGGAATCAATATGAACATTTGAATATATTGGTGCAAAGGAATCATTATCAAAAAATACGTTCTACGGATTTGGATTTTGAAATTTTAAACCAAAATGAATGGCTGAATGATGAAAAAAAAACGATGACTTTTCGTTCTAAAATGAGTCGTTTGAGTGCTTTGGCGACTTTGAATTTTATGCAAGGACGAACGGCAATGGCTTACCAATTTAATCAAGAATTCATTGCATTATTGGAGGAATCTAAGAAAATGACGGATTTGTATGCGAATCGTTACGTCAGTGCATTATCAAATATTCTGATAGATAGTTTGGTTTTGGGAAAGTATGATTTGTTGCAAAATGATATTCAGAAACTTCGGGAAATCACTCAGAATAAGACATTCCAAAAACAAATTCCGAACTTGGAAATGCGTGTTTTTCGGCAAACGTATTTGTTAGAAATGAATTGGGCAATTTCAACGAATCAGTTTTCAAAAGGGATTGAACTGATTCCTTTTATTGAAGATGGATTGAAAATTCATAGGAAGACAATTGGCGAGCATAACCAAATCACCTTTTATTACCTTTTTGCGTATTGCAATTTCCGAGAAAAGTATTTTTCAGATGCCTTGACTTTCGTCAATGAAATTCTGGATACGAAAGCAAAATCTGGAACTGAAATCGTTGAATTCACACACTTATTGAATGTTCTGACACATTTTGAATTATCGCATTATGATTTATTAGCAGCTTTAATTCCATCAACTCGTCGCTTTTTACGCAAAAAAAGACCGTTGTACAAGACCGAGGATTTAGTCTTTTCACATCTTAAGAAAATAATTAATACTGTTGATAAATCAAAGAAAAAAGAACTTTGGACGAAGTTTAAAGCGAAAGTACTAGAATTGAAAAAGGATAAAAATGAAGCACGTGTTTTTAATTATTTCGATTTTGAAACATGGGAAAGAGTAGAGAATTGAAAGTGATTATTCTAAATAATTAAAGACTTCTGCTTACAGAATTAAGTTTTAAGGACCTGACAGATTTTTAAAACCTGTCAGGTCGGGTAATCAATTAATTACAATAATTAAATCATGTTTTAAAGTGTCGCTGAAATAGGTTTTTACTCTTTTATACATCTAATGCCCGCACCAACTTGAATTGCATTATCTGAGTACAAAATCGTATCCTCATCAAAAAGATTAATCGTGATTCGTCTGCCCATTGCAACATCAATATCTGTTGTTGCCCAAGTACAAATGACTCCACCAGCTCCTGCACCACCTCCTGTATTTATGTAACCATTTGGTAATGCGTTAAAACCATATAAATCAGTCCCGTTTCCGCTTGAATCAACCCAACCTTTCGTAGATTTTAAAACGGTTGCTTCGTGACCACTATTTCCATCCGTAGCAATAAACGCTTCTAATTCTTTAAAATCTTGTTCCGTTGGAATTCTCCAACCTTCTGGGGCTAACTTTCCTGTTTCGATTGCATAGTGATTATACATGGCTCCGTAATAATCAAAAGGTAACGCTTCATCATGAACATGATTCAAATCAAGAGTATCTGCCCACTGATAATATGGAAGTTGTGTATTTCCATGATGCCAATCATTTCCATATACATATTTAGTAATTGGCGTACCGTCGTTATATTTTGTCGTTTTTAAGTTTTCAAGCATCCACGTTTGATCTCCGAGAGTGATGGTTTGGTATTCATTTCCATCAACATCCGTTACCGTTTCTTGTGGTTCTTCTTCTATCAGTGGTTCTGTATCGTCATTACAAGATATGATAAATAATGTACTCGTACACAATGCTAAAATAACTAATAAATTTAATTTTCTCATTATTAATTTCTCATTATTAACTTTTTAAATAAGTAATCAGTGAATAGGAAGATAGTCTTGATTAGCCTTCTTTTTAATTATTTTAATCCTAATCTTGTATCAAAATCGACTTAACCAATTGCTCATTGTCAGTCTGTATTGTTAAATAATACAAGCCATTTACGATTTGATTTCTATTAATTTCTAATTGCTGTGTTCCGTAATTTGCTCGTCCTTGAATTAGCTGTTCTTGAACTGTTCTTCCATCAAGTGAAATAATTTTTACTCGAATATTTTCAGTTACTTGATTCAAGTCAAAAGTTACGGTTGCTGTTGTACTGATTGGATTTGGAAATACATTTAAGCTATTATTTTTCACTAAAATAGTTGTTGTATTTGTTGTATTTAATTCAAAAACACTTACACCATTAACTGTCGCTAACCATAAATTATCATTATTATCAAAAGCTAAATCAAAAATTAGATTATCACTAATTCCAGAGTTTTCTATCGTGAATCCTTCAATAATTCCATTTTCTAAAGTTGCAAGACCATTAAGTGTAGCGATAAATAATTTTCCATTCTCATTAGAAATAATCTGACTGATATTATTACTTGGTAAGTTTGAATTTGTTATGTCAAATGTTACCCAATTTCCATTTTCTAATTTATTCAAGCCATCATTCGACGTACCAATCCAGAATGTATTGTTATTATCGAAATGCATTGTTTTAGATATAAATGAATAAATAGGTAAGCTAGCTGAAATGTTTTGCCAAATCGTTCCATCAAAAGTAAAGATGTCTGAAGAACCACCGACAAAAAGGTACATTAAACCATTATTATCAAAATCAAAACTGTAAATATAATCATTGGTCAAAGGCGTATTTGATGGATCATAAACAGTAAAATTCGTTCCATCAAATTTCACTAATCCTTGTGTCGTTGCCAACCAAAGTGTTTGTGTTCCTTCTTCAAAGTACCATTTATTAATACTTAATGTTGGTAACGCAGAGGTTTGTGTTGTATATAAGGTCCAATTTGTACCATCCCAATAATGCAATCCTTGAAGTGAATGCACCCAAATGTTATCATTATTTGTAAATAGAATACTTCTTAATTTATAACCAGTTGGCGAAGGAAAGTTTGACCAAGTCGTTCCATCAAAAAGAGCAATTTCATTATGATTTACGATATACATATTTCCATTTCCATCAACCGTTACATCTTCAATTCTGTTATCATTAATGGTATGCGTTCTAAATGATTTAACTGTGACGTTTTGTCCATCATTTATAAGTATTTTGTCATGGCTACCAATCCATTCATTTCCTTGATTATCATAGAAATACGTTGTAATTTCGTTAATATCAATATCTGAATTGACAATATCTACTCCTTTAACCCAAGCACCGTTTTGATAGATATATTTTCCTTGATTCTCAGCAGTAAAGAACATTTCTCCGTTTGGACTTTCGCCTAAACTTAAAATACTATTTTGAGTTGGAAAATCCGTCCAATTTGTACCATCATATCTACCTAATTTTCCTGAGGTATTAGAAAACCAGATATTACCATTTGACTGTTCTACAAAGTTTGATTTATCATAAAAACTATTGTTATAGGGTTGAGTTGATATTTTTTGAAAAGCCGTACCATTGTATTTGAAAACAAAATCACTTGCGATATAAATATTTCCTTGATTATCAAGCGTTAATCCTGAAATATTATTCATGTCCAAAATACCATTTTCTTCATTGTACACTTGCCAATTTGTTCCGTCGTAACTAAGTAAACCTTCACTTGTACCTATCCAAACTTTATTTTGATTATCAACTTCTATACAATGCGTTGTAAAACCATAAGGTGTACTAAATAAGCTATCTGGATAAGGAATCGTTGCCCATGTAGAACCATCAAATTTTGCGATTGCTTGATTATAAGTACCAACCCAAATAAAGCCATTCCCATCAACGGCAACTGCTTCTACTGAATTTGATGAGATATCAGAATTAGAACGATTGTGTTCCGTTATCTGTAAACTCGTCTTATTTAATTGGAATACACCTGCTTTGGAAGAAAACCAAATTTCGTTACTTGTTTCTACATGATCTGTTAAATATTCTGGACTAGCATAATTTGTCCATTCTGCAAACTGTCCAAAAGCAAGTTCTGAACCTGCTAAAACCATTATTCCAATTATTAAAATATATTTTTTCATCGTTTCTAATTTTTAAGAAGTTTAATTTTTTATTGGATTGATAATTCAAAAGTCTATCTTTTTTACAATCAAGACAAGACAAAATTTAATTGAAAATTATATTGAAAATTATTTATTTTGATATTATTTACTTGTTTTTAAACTATTATAGCTTTCATAAATTATATTTCTAATGGTTAAATGGCGAATGAAATTATATGAAATTTTCGTAAAATTTGTAAAAAAATAATTAACGAACTAATTAATACGGTTACTTCAAGTGACCGTATTAATATATGATTGAGGAGCGATTTTTTTAACGTAATACGGATATTTTATTAAACAATTATTTTCTCAAATTTCTGATGCTTTCTACTTTCCAAATTTCCCAAATTATTCCTTACCTTTGCAGCAGTTTTTGAAGAAAAATCAAATTGTCCAAAAGTCATTTAGAAACAAGTAGGAGCTATTTTAATATAAAACTACAATATGGAATTGTTGTTACCTTTAAAATAACTTTTAAAACTAAAGCAATTAATTATGAACTACGATGTTATCATCATTGGTAGTGGTCCTGGTGGATACGTTGCGGCAATTCGTGCTGCTCAATTAGGTATGAAGGTAGGCGTTGTAGAACGTGAAGACTTAGGTGGAGTTTGTTTGAACTGGGGATGTATTCCTACGAAAGCATTATTGAAATCTGCTCAAGTTTTTGAATATATTCAGCATTCGAAAGAATATGGTATTGAGGTGAGTGATGCCAAAGTTGATTTCGGCGGTATGATTAGTCGTAGCCGTGGTATTGCGAACGGAATGAATAATGGAATTAAGTTCTTGTTCCGTAAAAATAAGATTGAAACTTTGGAAGGTAACGGAAAATTGTTGCCTGGTAAACGTGTTCAAGTCACAGATAAAGCAGGAAAAGCGACCGTTTATACTGCAAAAAACGTGATTTTGGCAACTGGTGGACGTTCTAAACCTCTTCCAAATGTGCCAATTGATGATAAAAAGGTTATCGGTTACCGCAAAGCAATGACATTGGATAAGCAACCTGAATCTATGGTGGTTATCGGTGCTGGTGCGATTGGAATGGAATTCGCTTATTTCTATAATGCAATTGGTACGAAAGTAACCGTTGTAGAATATTTGGACGGTTTATTACCTCGTGAGGATAAGGATGTTTCTAAAGAAATTGGGAAAGCATTCAAAAAATCCGGTGTTAAGGTGAAAACTGGTCATGCTGTTCAGTCGGTTGATGCAAGTGGAAATTCTTGTAAAGTTGTTGTTAAAAACAATAAATCGGGCAAAGAAGAGGTAATTGAGTGTGATATTGTACTTTCAGCAGTCGGTGTGCAGCCAAATACACAAAACATTGGTTTAGAAGAAGTTGGTGTAAAAACTGACCGTGGGTTTGTGTTAGTAGATGGTTATTATAAAACAAATATTGATGGCGTGTTTGCTATTGGTGATATTATTCCTACTCAGGCTTTGGCACACGTTGCAAGTGCAGAAGGTATCGTTTGTGTAGAGAAAATCGCTGGTTTACACACTGAAACGATTGATTATATGAATATTCCTTCTTGTACATATTGTTCGCCAGAAGTGGCTTCAGTTGGTTACACAGAAGAAGCTGCGAAAGAAGCTGGTTACGAACTAAAAGTTGGTAAGTTCCCATTCACAGCAAGTGGAAAAGCGAAAGCTGCCGGTGTTCCTGATGGTTTTGTAAAGGTAATTTATGATGCAAAATATGGTGAGTTATTAGGTGCACATATGGTTGGTGCAAACGTAACTGAAATGATTGCAGAAATGGTTGCTGCTCGTAAATTAGAAACAACTGGTCATGAAATATTAAAAACAATTCATCCTCATCCAACAATGAGTGAAGCGGTTATGGAAGCTACGGCTGCTGCTTATGATGAAGTGATTCATTTATAGTAATTGGGAATTTTTAATAAGGAATTAAAAGTTTAAGATTGAATAAGAAAGCCGTCATTTTACATTTTGTAGAATGGCGGCTTTTGATTTATTATCCCTCTAAGCTTCAGCTTGAGCATACATAACTATCTAATTTATGAAATTAGAAAATTACTCCTCTCCAATGGTTATAATCCAACAATCGGTACGCTTTCCAACTTCGCCAATTTCCGCTGCTCCGAAAATTGTCCAATTCGATTTTAATAAAGCGATTTCACGATTGCTACTATAAATAGCGTGATTAACCAAAATATTGATAATGCTTTCTCTTACATCATCCGTTCCACTGACTAGACACTGGTCACCATCTTTGATAGTTGGAATTGCTTTTTGCAATCTTTGCCAAGTATTTGCGCCATCAGATCCCCAATGTGTCAGGCTACGATTGCGTTTACAGTCTTGACCATGTTGGTAAGCTGCTTTATAAATATTTTGATTTGACTTTAATATTCCAAGACTGTTTGTTTTCATTAATTGATCCTTAATGAATTTTGCAGCTTCTATTTTTTCATTGTAATCCATTATTTCATTGGGATGATGTATTTTTTCTTCTTCTAACGTTTTGATATAAAAGCCGATGATTTTTGCATACTCTTTCGGATTCAAGCGTAAGAAATTAATTTCACGTAAAAGCATTTGTTCCCGAATGGAGAGATAAGATACATTAGTAATATTTAAGGTGTTATTTGAGGGTTGAATTTCGGCAGAAATTAAAGTTTCCGTGAACGTTTTGGTTTGAGCATAACCAAAAGTTAGGTGATTTTTTGCGTCTTTCACTCCATTTTCTGTATCAAACATTGGCTTTGATTCAGGTCGAGCTTGACCAAAATCTTGAACCCAATAATGCATATTTCCAACTTTTCCGACTTCATAAATTGCACAATAATCCCAATTCGGATTTAATAAAATCTTACGTTGAGTCCGATTATAATCGTCTTTATCAATCAATAGTTTGATAATACTATAACGAATATTCGGTGTTCCGTTTGGTAAATTTTCATCGCCATCCATCATATCATCAGCGTATTTCAGAATACGATTATGTGGCATCGAACCATCACTTCCCTGCTTCTCTAAGTTACCACTCGATTTTCCGTATTGTCCATGAATCTTAGCCGCTTTATACATTCCTTGATGTGGTTTTAATCTATTCAACGGCTGTAATCTATTTAATAGTTTCAATAATTCTCTTGCTGATTTTAATTCCTTATTGAAAAATATTTCTGCTGATTTATCTTTTGAAATTTCCATTTCCATGAAGTTAATATAGGCTTCGATTACCTTTGAATAACGCTTCGGATCCATTCTTAAGAAATTAATTTCTGCAATCATTTCTTGTTCCTTAGAAGACATATAAGTTGCATTTTTAGCAGTATGAGCTTTCTTCGAAGGTGTAATAGTTGCAGCAAGATTATTAGTTCCTACAGATTTAGTCGGCGTATTATCATTGCTATTACTTGAAGTTGGCAATGGTTTCGTGGGCATAGGTCTCCTTCCTATAGGAGTTGTATTCGGTATGTCGTAGGTTGACGGTAAACCCTCACTGTTTGATTCTTTTTTTGGTTTTTCTGGGTTATTAGTTGTGCCATTATTTGGATTGGTTTTTTCGATTTTTTTCGGTTTTGTCCTTACACCTAAATTATGAGGAGGTTTTGCATCTGTGACGCTACTGGACACTTTAGGAGCCTGAGTTATACTTAGTTGTGGCTTTGTTGGCGCGTGTACAGCAGGATTTGTTTTTGCTTGACCAAAATTCTGTAACCACATATATGGCATATCACCAACTTTTCCAACTTCATAACAGGCAATATGTGTCCAATCTGGATAAAGTAATGCAACCCTGTGTCCTCGATTTCTGATTCCTGAATCAACCAATAATATTAATACTGATTTACGAATATCACTTAATCCGCCAACAATATTTTCGGTACCATCGGACATATTGCTATCAAATGATTTTATTCTATCTGAAGGCCATGAACCATCTTGTGCTTTATGATCTAAAGAACCAATACTTTTAGCCTCTTGTCCATGTTTTTTTGCAGCTTCATAAATTCCTCTACTCGGTTTTAAGATAGAAAGTCTTGGCGTTTTGTTTAATACTTCAATTAGTTCCTTAGCCGTTTTAATTTCAGTACCATAAGAATCGACATTTAAATTATCCGCTTCCATATATCTAATATATGCTTCTACGACTTTGATATAAGTTTCTGGATTAGAGCGAACGAGATTAATTTCTTTAATCATCATTTTTTCTCTATCCGTGAGGTAGGTTGCGTTAGCGGCTGTATTTAAGTTTGCACCACCGATATACTCTGGAAAAATAACCGTTTCAAGTCTTCCTATATTTTCTGTAGGAGCAGTCGTCGTCATTTTTGTCGGACGGTTTGGTACTGTCATTTTTTTCGGACTTGTTGGTACCGCTGATTCTGTTAGCTTTTTCGGACTTACTTCAGCCACAGAAGGAAGAGATATTAAGTTTTGTTTTTGAAGTAAATTGGAATTATCCTTTTCTAATTTATTTACCAGCGTCGGCTGATTCATATTGTTAAAATCGCCGTCACCTACAACACCTGTGATGAAAAGTTTTTGTGCATAAGGATTATTATCTAAAAAAATTTCTAATGTTTCGCTGTAACGTCCTTGTGAGTTAGGGGTGTAAGTGAGTAATATCGTTCCTTGTTCATCCGGTTTTATAACCTCTTTTGTCCAATTTGGTATGAGGCGATTAGAAGAAATTTTCATGAAATTTATAGTAACGTCTTTGGTAGAATAATTCATGCATTTGAATTCATAAGCCATCGGTACATTCTCTTGTGAAGTACCAAAATCATGTTTTTGTTTTGACCATGATAATTGAGCAAATGAAGAAATCGTCAATGACATCAGAAAGCTGAATAATAGTAGTGACTTTTTCATAATATTTAGGCGTTTAGAGCAGCAGAAATAAATCAACTAATCTTGGTTCAAATATAAATGACAGCTATTTTTGCAAATAACCGATAATCAAAAAAATTAACTTTGGTATTATTTCGATTTTTTATTTTTATAAAAATGAATTGATGAATAAAATCGATTCAGATTGAAAAAAAATAATAATCTATGAAGGGAAAAACTTATGTTCTCCATCTTGAAGCATCTACTTTCTATGAAAATAATTAAAAAAAAACGGTCTTCACAAAACAAATGTGATAATTTGAGTACTATTCAAATCAGACAAAAGATAAAGTAATAAGTTGATTTAATATAAATTATTAACAATTAACTTATTGTGAGATAATGCATATCAAAAATGTTAAATCAAAATTAGCTTAAAATAAATAAAATACTGGTTATAACGAAGTTATTTTTCTACCAGGACTCTTAAGGAATTCATAAAAATAATTGTACAGCCGAGCTATGGATTTGTTTTTAATTTCTCAGGAGTAAAAAAAATCAAGTTAGAGTTAGTAGATGATTTGTTTCCGCTTTTCTCATACCATTTCTAGATTGAATTGCATTTACTACTACAAGTATTTATCCATACGTTATTAAGGTTTTTGATTGGTATTTTTTCTGCTAAATAGCGATTTGAGCATCAAAATCGTTAGAGAAAACAAGTAAAAAGTCTATTTTTTAAATCTAAAATTTAATCAACCTCACGGTGAGTTGGCGTTTTTAAAATTAAGATTATAAATAATTCAGTTTCAAATTATTGTGCGAAATATATGGAATCAGCTGTCTTATAATCTGCGATTCTATGAAGTGATTGATTCCTGAAAATTGAACTGTATGAGTGATTACTTTAATATGTAAGCTAGCCTTGCATTTACAACTTTTTTTGAAAGAAATCAAGTGGCAGCCAAAAATAAATGAAACTTTTTTAAATCTGCTTCGTAATCATTACCAAACATTTTAAACACAACTATACTACATCGGGCGATATATGAGACAATTAAAAATTACAAATAAAATTACAAATAGAGAAAGTCTTGCTTTGGATAAATATTTGAATGATATTGGAAAGATTCCGATGTTGAACGCAGATGATGAAGCAGGTTTAGCTCGTAAAATTAGAGAAGGTGACCATGATGCTTTAGAAACGCTGACCAAATCGAACCTACGTTTTGTAGTTTCTGTCGCAAAGCAGTATCAAAATCAAGGACTTTCTTTAAGTGATTTAATTAATGAAGGAAACGTTGGCTTAATGAAAGCGGCAAAACGTTTTGATGAAACAAGAGGTTTCAAATTTATCTCTTACGCCGTCTGGTGGATTCGTCAATCGATCCTTCAAGCAATTGTAGAATATTCTCGTATTGTGCGTTTGCCATTGAATAAAGTTGGCTCCTATAATAAAGTGAACGAGGCGTTTATTTCTTTTGTTCAGAAATTTGAAAGAGAACCGACTCATGAAGAATTAGCAGAAATATTAGAAATTAAGCCAAAAGAAGTGGCTACAATGCTAAAAGGTGGCGGACGACATTTATCAACGGATGCTCCGATTAGTAATGAAGAAGGAAGTGCGACGATGTTGGATATGATGAATATTGATTCGGGAATGAATCCGGATGAAAAAATGATGAGTGAATCTCTTGTGGAAGAAGTACAGGAAGGTTTACAAATCCTTTCGCCTCGTGAAGTCGAAGTATTAAGTGCTTATTATGGTCTGGAAGGTCGTAAATCATTGACACTTGAAGAAATTGGAGAATTGTATAATCTGACTCGTGAAAGAGTAAGACAAATTAAAGAAAGAGCGATCCGTAGATTAAGAAAGTCATATAACCGAAATGCGTTGAAATCGTATTTAGGATAATTATTAACACCAAAAAATATTGACATTTAAGTTTATACTTAAATAGTCTTTTTCGTCCTAATATTGATCCGTTCCCAAAAGGAACGGATTTTTTTTGTCTTAAACTGTATGGGTTTTGAAACGGACAGGGTTTAATCGTCGTAAGATTTTTTATCTTTGTATTTATAATTAAATTTACAATTGGTACGTTTTAATATTCAATTTTAATATATCTAAAAAAATAATTCAAAATGTTGAAGAAAGGCTTTTACTTAATATTTTTATTGACTCTTTCTACTGTCGTAGCGATTGCTCAACCAGAAGGAGATTTACCTGTAGAGGGAGATGATGGTGCAAAAGAAGCGGCTGAAAGAGCAGCTTATCTAATAAACTTCCACAATTATAATGCAGCATTAAACAGTGATTTGGGAACAAAAAAGATTTTTCATCATCATATTGATATTAATAGAACAGGAGCAAGTATTCCAGAAGTAGGAATGGTCACAGAGTCTATTGATTGTTACTTCGTTTATAAAGAGGACGAATTCGTAGTTAAGAAGTTTTTAGTTTTGAAGAATAACGGTCGTTTGAGTTCTACAAAGGAATTCACATTCGATGCGAAAGAGGATGGCGAATTATCCTACTATTCTTATAATCAGGATTTGAATGATCCAGAATCAGAGAAAAAAGGTTTCTATTTTCAATCAAAGCAGTTAATATATTATTCTGAAAATGGTATTGTACAACCTAAAAATGGTTATGGTGATGATATTTTCAAGCAAGGAATTGATGTCTTAAATATGGCTGAAGATTTTCGATTGATGTTAAATACATTGATTCGTATTCAAGCTAAGTAAGTGATAGAGTGTAGAGGGATTTTCTAGTCACATGAAAATTAATTCAGGTACCAAAAAATCTCTCTACCTTTTCTTTTTTACTCACTACAAAATTTATAACACGCTCGTTTTATCTCTCAACCAAGCAATTTCTTCTACATTCAAATGCGGTGACAATCTATCATAGACCATATAATGATAACCATTGAACCAATTCAATTCTGCTTCCGTTAATAATTCTTTTTTTATCAAATTCTTATCAATCGGACAAAGCGTAATTGTTTCAGAAGTCAAATAACCTTCATATTTACTTGGAATCGTTACTATCAAATTCTCAATCCGAATTCCGTAAGCACCTTCGATATAATTTCCCGGCTCATTAGAAGTCACCATTCCAATTTGGAATGGAACAGAAGAACCGCCACCATCACCGATTCGCTGTGGACCTTCATGAACATTCAAAAAGAAACCAACACCGTGACCAGTTCCGTGGCCGTAATCTAAACCTTGATTCCAGACGTGTTGCTTACAAATAGCGTGTAAATGACGACCGGTAGCACCTTCAGGAAAGTGAGCCATTGCTACTGCTATATGAGCTTTCAAGACAGAAGTATAAGCGATTTTCTCTTTTTCGTTTGGGTTTCCCAACGTCACTGTTCTTGTGATATCCGTTGTTCCATCCAAATATTGTCCACCGGAATCAATTAAATAAACGCCATCAGCGTCCATTTCCCAATCTGTTTCAGGCGTAACTCGATAGTGAATAATTGCACCATGACCTTTATATCCTGAAATCGCATCGAAACTATTGCCGACAAAATCAGCTTGTTCTGCACGAAAAGCTTCCAATTGATTCGCGGCTGATAATTCAGAAATCTTTGTTTGACCAATATTTTCCTCCAACCATTTGAAGAAACGAACCATCGCCACACCATCTTTTACCATTACTTTACGGAAATGGTCGATTTCGACATCATTTTTAATGGCTTTCGCATAATGAGGAATAGACGCACCAAATTCTAGTTCCGTTTCGTTCGGAATTGCATTGCGCAACCAGTGGCTAACTTGATTTTTCGATAATAAAATTACAGCACCTTTCGGTAAGCCTTTTAAAGCATTTTCAATCGAACTATAACCCAAAAGCTCAATTTTATCTACTTTTAATTCATGGGCAATATTGATTGGAATTTTCTTAGGATTGATAAATAATTGAACATTTTCGGGCGTAATTAAAGCGTAACAAATCGCCACTGGATTACAAGTCACATCGTTTCCACGAATATTTAGTAACCAAGCAATATCATCCAAAGCTGTCAAAAGGTGAAAGCGCACCCCTTTTTTATCCATTTTTTGACGAATATCAGCAATTTTTTCCGTCCTACTTTTTCCGGCATAAACGATATCGTGAATAAAAATTGGATTTTCAGGAATCGCAGGTCTATCCTTCCAAATCATTTTTATTAAATCATCACAAGCAACTAACTCTATCCCTTTTTTCTCGAAAATTTGACGCATTGTAGCGACTTGTGCAATCGAAAACAACTTACCATCTATTCCAACCTCTGAGCCTTTTGGTAGATTATCCGCTAACCAATTTACATATTCAGGTTGCCCTTGCACTTGCAATCTCATCAAACTTACGCCAGAACCTTCCAACTGTTCTTCTGCCTGCAAAAAGTAACGGGTATCCGTCCAAACACCTGCAAATTCATTGGTTACAGCCAATGTTCCTGCCGAACCATCGAATCCAGAGACCCAAGTCATCGAGCGCCAATGTTCCGCAATATATTCACTCTGATGCGGATCTGTATTTGGAATAATATACGCTGCCAAATTATACGTTTGCATCAATGTTCGTAAATCATCTAATCTTTTATTCATTTTCATTTGGTGATTCGGGATTAGTAATTGGTCGTTTTGTAATCAATCACTAATCCCGATTATTATTTATCAAATCTTTTAATTCTTTTATTTGATTTTCCATTCTATTTAATTGTTCCTCTATGACTTCGTTATTATCCAAAGTCATTTCATCTACAAAAATAGCATTGGCGAGTGACATTCCGAAAATTCCACCGAGTAAAACGATAAACGCAAAATAAACCCTCGTTAGAAAAATAGTTATACTGCTATCCGTTGCCTGTTCTATCGTTTTCGGGATTTCGTTCCAGCCCTCTAAAGTAAACAATTGAAATATAGTATAAAATGATTTGAGTGGATTCCCGAATAAGTCTGGTGCTAATTGCCCATAAAAATGTGTGGTCAAAATCGACAAAACAAAATTCATAAATACCAATATAATCAATACAAAAATGGAAGCCTTAAAAGCTCGAGTTAGTCCGCGTAACAAGTGTGCTAAATTCGGTACAAACCAGAAGAAACGAACTAGTCGGAATAGACGGAATAATCGTAACATTAAAATAAAAAACGGATCAATACCCTGTAATTCAATCTGTTTGGAAACAAACGGAAATAACAATGGTAAACTTAGTACAGCAATTATAAAATCAAATCGATTCCAATTATTTTTCCAATATTTTTTGAACTTTAAAGTCCGAACTTTAACAATTGCTTCTACCAAAAAGAAGACAATAAAAATATCATCCAAAATTATCCAAAGTATATTTCTGGATAAAGATGGAAATCCTAAACAAAAAATTACGATAGCATTTATCGCTATTGCAATCATCATATTCCGCTCTTTTAAAAAGAATCTTTTTAGCATTTTTCGAGTTATCAGTTTTTTGAGTTGCGAGTTACGGGTTTTATCGTACTAATCTTTTTTATACGATTTAAAATCACATAAATTTCACAAAAAACGATAAAACACCCCACGTATAATCTCAAACCTATCTATTTCATATCAATTAAAGCCGTCCAAACACTTAACCGTACGCCATCGGCACGAGTCCAAATCGGTCGAACAATACCATTATGTGCGGAAATATTATTATAGTCACCAAAGAAATTAAAAGCATTTGGCTTAAAAGATTCGGCACTAATCTTTTCGTTGATAAATGTCTCTCCGCCATCTTTAGAATAAGCCATATAAACGTCCGTAGCATTATCCTCATGTGCTCTTCTATCATAGAAAACCGTATAAACAGTTCCATCCGTTTGGTCAATTGACATCCAAGTTAGAAACTGTTGTTTACCGGCAGGATCATCATTTACCCGTTTGGGTTTCGACCAAGTATCACCGCCATCTGTAGATTTTGTAATCCAAACATCTGTATCTTTTTCGCCATTTCTTTGATCGGTCCAATTGATATAAATGGTACCAGAATTTCTATCAACCGCTGTAATTGGCAAACCATTACAACGAGAAATTCCTGGAATTTCAAATGTCCAACCGCCGGGTTGAGTAGCGGCTATAATATCTTTTTTCATCCAAGTCGTTCCACCATCTAATGATTTATCAAAATAGATTTTATTATTATAAGACCAAGCGACATAAATCTCACCATTCGCACCAACTGCAGGGACCGCCCCTTCTGTCGTGTTATCGCCATCCAAACAATCACCGCTAAATTCATTGATCATGACACCTTTCGACCAAGTATCGCCCTTATCGGTTGATTTAGAGAAAAGGATTCGAGATTTATCTTCTTCTTTTTTACTATTGTATAAATCGAATTCCGTCCAAGTCATATAGATTTCATTATTTTCAGGATTCACAACTAACCATTGCTTATCCTGATCTTTCGGACGATTAAGACCAGCATAACCACCATCAGACCAAGTTTTTCCACCATCTTCCGAACGTTGAACGACGATTCTATCTAATAGATTATCTGAACTCCAACCGCTTCCATCTGGATCAGAAAGGTGAGCAAAGTAGAAATTTCCTTGAAAATCTGCGGTAATCACGGGATCACCAAAAACGCCAAGAGAAGATTTCATTTTTTTCATATCCCAAGATTTTCCACCATCCTTTGAGGTATAAACGGTATTCAAAACTGAACCAGCAACGATTTCATTTGTATTTAATGGATTAATATAAATACTTGGTTCACAAGGCCCAATCAAACGTCTTGTCGTATCAATCGGAATATTCTGATATTTTGAGATGGAATTGGAAGCTTCTGATGTCGAATTATTTGTTTTTTTATTACAAGCTGTCAGCTGCAAAAATAATACAACAATACAAAACAGACTATATTTTAGAATATTCATAGTTTTGAGTGATTTGATTAAACTTTTGATTTCTGTAATCTTTTCCAAATGTAAGGGATTTTGATAAAAAAAGGATGGACTTGAAAGAATGTAATTTAAACTACAAGGAGTATTTTTGTAATATAAAAACCTTTATGTTCGTAATAATACATTGAAAATCTAATTTTATATATATTGAAACTAATAAAAATCGTCCTAATCGGACCTGAATCTACCGGAAAATCAACTTTAGCCAATCAATTGGCAGAACATTATAATACGGTTCTGTCGGAAGAATTTGCTCGGGAATATATTGATAAATTAGAACGGGAATATGTGGAAAGTGATTTATTGGAAATTGCGAAAGGGCAAATCAATGAAGAGGAAATGAAGTTGGCAAAGGCTAAAGATATTTTGATTTGCGATACGGATTTAATCGTCATTCAGATTTGGGCGGAAGTGAAATATGGATGTTGTGATGAATGGATTTTGGAACAAATAGAGATGCGAGATTATGACTTATATTTACTTTGTGGAACAGATGTTCCTTGGGAATTTGATTTTCAGCGGGAACATCCCGAATTTAGAAATGAATTATACCAAATCTATTTAAAAAAACTAAATCAGTACAATAAAAAATATTTAGAAATTATTGGTAATAAGATAGTTAGATTAGAAAAAGCGATAAAGAGTATTGATGAATTATTTTTAAATTAGAACGGTTTTTTGTAAAATCATATCGATTTAAAAGTATTTTTTGTGATGAAAAGAGTATCATTTTTTATTTTTATCAGTCTAAATGAGATTAGAAGAAGTGAATTATAATTATTAGAATCTATCTTAAATATTATTTTGTAAATGATAAAAAAACGATTATTATTCATGATTTTTTTAGCAATTCCACTTACCATATTTGCCTCGGTTGATACTATAAGAATCGATACATTAACAGATTTAAATGATTTTTTTAAAGTTTTAGAAGTCATAGAAATGCCTGAACTTGGAAATTCAATAAGTGTAGATAAGGAAATTCCACAACGAGTATTGGAAGGGTACCACCAAAAAGCGTTTGATTATGTGGAACGTTTTGGAAGAATTGCGATTGGAGAACAAGAGAAATATGGAATTCCTGCAAGTATTACGTTAGCTCAAGGATTATTGGAATCTGGCTTTGGAAAAAGTAGAATGGCATTAACGATTAATAATCATTTTGGTATCAAATGCACAGCCTACCAACGTCAACAAAAAGGGAAATGTTATATCTTCGCAGATGATACGAAATATGATAGGTTTGTGAAATTTGAAAATGCTTGGGCAAGTTATCGAGCACATAGTAAAGTATTGCAAAATAAGCGTTACGAGGGGTTGTATGTTTTAAAACCAACCGATTATGAAGGTTGGGCTTTGGGTTTACAGAAAGCCGGTTATGCTTCGGATAAGAATTATGCAAGGAAATTAGTTCGGATTATTGAGCTTTATGAACTTTATGAATATGATGAAATGTGATGATATATTGGACTGTGTCGATCCTGAAAATCGACATAGTTTTTGACAATTAAAAACGACTAGCTACCCCCTCATTTTATCCAATAAATCACTGAACAAAATTGCTTCTTCTTCCGTCAAGTTTTCTCTTGTCAAACCTAGTTTATCATCGTGAAAGTCGATAGCTTCTAAAACTTTCAAGCCCTCTGCTGTAATTAATACATCGACCAAACGCTTATCTGAAGGACAAATATTTCGTACCGAAAATCCTTTTTTGCATAGTCTATCCACAATTCGGGAAGCATCTGACATTTTATCCAACATTCGATTTCGGATGATAGAGGTCGTAATTGGTTCGGGAAACTGACCTCTCAATATTCTCAGAACATTGTATTGTTGAGTCGTAATTCCATAAGGTTTGAGTAAGGATTTTATATTATTTTCAATCCAATTATGCGTATATATCAAATTTACAGTTGCTTTGTGCCAAGCATTTTTGAACTTTTTCTGGTTGATTGCTGCTTCTATTTTCATTAGTATTGTTTTTTAGTGCAATATAACAAAAATATAAAATCAATGTTTAAACGTTAAAGAAAATCATTTCTGAATAGTTAAATAAGTAGTAGGCCTTAAATAAAAAAAGCGATGAATCAGTTTAGATTCATCGCCTTCAAATTGTCTATTTATTACAAAATTAAATTCTAATTAATGTTCATGATGACCTTCTACAATTCTTCCACTCTCAACCCTTTCTTGTAAACGAGCGCTTTCGCATTTTTGTAATTAGGTTTAATTACCGTTTTCAAAAAATTCATCATCCCTTTTTCTGTATTGAAGTCACCAATTAAATAAGTGTAAGTGTACTCTCCAATTTTCTCAACAGAAACATTTCCTGTTATTTGCAAAAATTCATCGTTTGCATCTAAAGGTTGGTGATAAACACGCATTACTTCAATTTTATAACCTGAGAAATCAATTGGTAATGATTCCGGTTGTTTAACGAAAACACCATTTTTTGAAGTCAACACTCCAAAACTTGCTAATTCAAAATCTGTTTCGAAAGTCGTTTCGAAAGCTCCAACAAGACCTTTCTGCTCTTTCACAGTATCCATAGGTGCAAAAAAATATTCTGCTTGAATATCTAAAACTGAAACTAAAATTACGATGATTATGATTGCTAATGTTTTCATTGAAGTTATATTATGTTGTGACTAATATACCTTACCTATTATCAAAATTATGCCAAAAGGTTTTAACCTTAAAAAAATGTTTTAGGTAGATTTAAGTCTAGTCTATTTTTTTATATTAATTTGAAGTATATTAAACTTTAATTATAATATATTATAGATTATAAATCTAAAATATGATTAATATTTAAATTTTAAGTCTAAATAAGTAAGATTGGAGGTGATGGTTTATTTCAAAATGAATGTCACAAAAAGTGATGAAATAGTGAAGGAATATATTTATTGTAAATAAAATAGTTAAAAAGGCCATTTATACCTATTGTTTTAAGGTTTTAGGGCTTACTTTGTTGGAGAAATACATTGAAAAAGTAGTAAAATGATAAAAGTTTTCCATTTTTGGCAAAATGTGACATAAAAAATAATTAAGATGTATTGGATAGTTTTAACGCTGTTGGTAAGCACCCTTTTCCTTGTATTAAAACCAGTAGAAATAGTTAAATGGATTCACCGGACGACGTTCTTACTCGTTGGTTTTCGGAAAAAGCGTCATCAATCTGATTCTGGAGAAGTTACCTATTTTGAAGGCGGAAAAGGAAAAAAGGTAATTTTGATTCATGGTTTTATGGTTCATGCTGGGAATTGGATAAATATTGCCCCGAAACTTAAGAAACAATATCAGGTTATCATGCCCGACTTACCAGGACATGGAGATAGTCCGTGGATTAAACCTATTTCCTTGGAAAGTATCGGCGAAGCAATGGAAGCTTTTCTATTAGAAATGTCGAAAGAGGAACCCGTGACATTAATTGGTAATTCAATGGGTGGCGGAATGGCATTTCGATTTGCGTTGGATTATCCGGAACGAGTGAAAAACTTGATTGTACTTAATAGTGCAGGAATCGAATGGGAAATTGATAAAAATATGCTTTTGCCTCCAGATATAGAAGCCGTTGCTTACAAACTGAAAAATATCGTTAGTCCGACTTTGAAAGTACCAACTTTCTTTCTAAAATCATTATTAAAGCAAAATACACCAGAAATCGAAGCACTTTTTGAAGATGCGGTCGGGAATCCGAAATATTACTTAGATGAAGAATTGCGGAATTTGAAACCAAAAGCACATTTGCTTTGGGGAGTTCATGATGGTTTGTTTCCGATGGCTTTCGCCAATAAATTGACCGAAATTATTCCAAATAATACTTTAACTACTTTTCCAAAATCCGCTCACGTTCCACATAATACAGAACCGAAAGCAGTGATTGAGTATATTAGTAATATAGTGTGAGTAGTAATAGGTAGTATTTTAAGTTAAGTAGTCATCTCCGTGACGTATTTTTAAATCATTATACGCTTATACGTCAAAACTTCTTAAACTAAAATACTACGGACACTTATTAAACTCATTTCCCCAATTCCACCGCTCTATCAAAAGCCGCTTTCGCACCATTTCTAATATCTTGATTCACGGTTGTAGATTGAAAAACCTTTAGAGCAGCTTCGGTTGTTCCACCTTTTGAAGCCACTTTTTTGATCCAATCGCCGCATGACAAGTCATTTCGATTTTGTAAATGTACAGAACCTAAAAATGTTTGTTCGACCAATAACTCTGATTCTGACTCCGAAAAACCTAAACTTTTCGCAGCTTCCATCATCGCATTCATAAAGAAATACACATAAGCCGGACCAGAACCGGAAATCGCGGTCGCTGCATCAATCATATTTTCTTTATCCAAATAAATCGTCTTTCCAGTTGTATTCAATAAGTTATGAACAGCAACTAATTCTGAACGAGTCACCGAATCCGCAGATGTAAACGCCGTCATACCCATCCCTATTTGAGCCGGTAAATTCGGCATGGCACGAATCACTTTTGTAACGCCTAAAGCTGTTGAAATTGCGTCTATTTTCACACCGGCCATAATTGACAGAAACACCTGATTTTGAGTGACAAACGGTTGAATCGCTTGAAATAATGCTGGTGTATCTTGTGGCTTTACCGCCAAAATTACTACGTCCGCTATTGGCAAACACTCCTCAGGTTTACCATAAACCGTTCCGATATTTTGTGTCGTTAATTCTGCTGCTCGAGCTTCTGATTTTTCTAAAATCATCATATCCGCAGCCGTTGCAACATGTGCTTTCAAGAAACTTGTAGCGTAGGTTAATCCCATATTTCCGCCACCAATTAATAAAATCTTCATTTTTCTTCCATGTGTTGACGTGTTGATGCGTTGACGTGTATTTGTACATGTCAATTCACAAAAAACACAGATTGTCCAATAAAATTTGCTCAGAAATAATTTGGTAGGACGGATTTCAGAAACCGTATCGATTTTAAAAACCGATACGGTTTAATATATATACTTTGGTCTTGATGTATCAATTTTAATAACGTTTCTGCTCACGTTAAAACTTATTACGAAACATCATCGACTCCACAGGTTTCTCTGTACGAGTATTATATTTTGCACCTTTCTTTTTGTTATAATAATTTTCAATATCACCTTCAACCGCAAAGTAAATCAATTGACCAATTGGCATTCCTGGATAAATTCTTACGGGCATTGTCACCGAGATTTCTAATGTCCAAGTATTACAAAAACCAACATCACCTTTTCCAGCCGTTGCATGAATATCAATTCCCAAACGGCCAACACTTGATTTGCCTTCCAAAAATGGGACAGAAGCATGTGTTTCTGTATATTCTTCGGTTACACCTAAATAAAGTGTTCCAGGATCTAAGACAAAACCTTCTTCTGGAATTTCAAAATGTTCGATTTCGTTGTGCTTTTTAGCATCCAAAACACGATTCTTATAAGTTGCCAAGTTTTTACTCAAATGTACATCGTAGCTATTCGTTCCCAAACAACTCCTATTATAAGGTTCAATGACGATTTCGCCATTCTTAATCGACTCTAAAATCTTCTTATCTGATAAAATCACTCTTTTTGAATTGTGAATTGTTAATTACTAATTGTGAATTATGAATTGCAAATTGAAGGAGAATTGCTAAGTGACTGAATTTGATTTCAATCGTTTATTATTTTCTTCTTGCGACTAACAATTAACAAATAACAGTTAATAATTAATAGTTAAGATATTTTCCAAACAATTACCGTTCTATCATCAGACACGGAAATTAGTAAATTATTAAAGGTTGACCATAACAGTTTATTGACCGAATTGATATGACCGCCAAATTTAATTACATCAATCACTTTCAATAACTTATAATTATTTAAATCCCAAATTTTTATCATTTTATCCCGACTTGCTGTT
>CAWVWD010000007.1:0-22838 GCA_963933585.1 uncultured Saprospiraceae bacterium | reverse complement strand
TGAATTTGACCAACTAAAGTTTCGCCGTTTTCTAAAACAACTGAACCTTCATATATTTTCACGTTATCGTTTGCAAAAACGGTTATTGCGAAAGTCATCAAAATTGCTGTGAATAAAGTTGTAAAATTTTTCATCGTATATATGTTTAAGTTATTTGCTTCGTAATTATAAATCAAATATGCGTCAACTTTATAAAGTGATTTTCATATTAATATGTAATACGTGACATGATATTAATATATAAATATCATTTTAAATGTTAATATTTAACAAAAATAACATTTAAAATGTGACTAATTCACTTTTTTGACAAAATACTAAAAATTACATCACATATATATGTTTAATTAAACTGTAAAACATAAGTCTTTGATAATCAAAATTTTAAACTTTAAAAAAAAATAACAATTGTTTTTAACAAAAAAATAAATTTTTTATAAAAATAACGATTTTTTTTATTGACCTATTCTTTTGGGGTTCATTATAGACTTATGGGATGATTTTACACCTATATACAGGATATAAAAAAATGCCTTGGTGCAGACCGTTTTTAGGTATCGATACACGATATAAAATCGTTATATTTTATCAATAAGAACTTTAATAATTCAAAACCTTTAAATAGGAAATCTGTTATAGTTAAAAAAAATTCTTAACTTTCAGAAAATTTTGAAAGTTGTATAAATAAAACTCTGTTTTAATGATAAGATTAAAGCAACAAGATATTTTTGCGTTGTATAGCTTACCACATTCGGAAGAACACTTTTTGATTCGGCAGTTCGATAACCATATCAATACATTCAATAATGAAACCCTTCAAAAGAAAGGTTTTGTCGTCTATCCTTTTGTCGAAAATAAACATTTTCCTGCTGTTTTTATAAAGAAAGACAGATTGTATAAAAACCCGAAGATTCAATTTTTCTCTAAGCATCAAGGAACCGTAAATAGTATTGATCGACAGACGTATTTAGAGCAGGTTCAAGAATTTATTGGTGCAACACAGCAGTCGTATAAGAAAATAATTTTTAGTAGAATTGAAACAATAAAGCTTCAAACGGGCGATTTATATCACTTGTTTGATACCTTAAAACAGTTGTATAAGAATGCTTTCGTATATCTATTTAATTTGCCAGGAATTGGTTGTTGGATGGGCGCTTCACCGGAAGCTTTTGTTACGCAAAAAGGGCAAAATTATGAAACGGTCGCTTTGGCAGGAACACAACGTAATTTAGGAATTCCATTAAAAAATGTGTCTTGGGGAGAAAAAGAGGTAGAAGAGCAAGCAATTGTAGAACGATATATCGAACGAAAATTGCAAAATGAAAAGGTTAATTATCAAAAAACAGTTCCTTATACCTCAGAGGCCGGTAAATTATTACACTTAAAAACTAAGTTTCTATTTAGACCGACTTCGGATTTATTTGGATTTCTAAAAGTTTTGCATCCGACTCCAGCAGTTTGTGGGATTCCAAAAAAATCGGCAAAGGATTTTATTATTCGTAAAGAACAACACGAGCGAGGTTATTATTCAGGTTTTCTTGGGCCTTTAAATATTGAGAATGAATCGAATTTGTTTGTGAATTTGCGTTGTATGCAAATCTTCAGAGATAAGTTCGCTTTATATGTTGGTGGCGGAATTACAGGAGATTCTGTAGCAGAAAATGAATGGGACGAAACCGAAATTAAATCACAAACGATGGCAGACGTAATTGAACGAATTTATATGAATTTCGTAATGGCTTGAGATGAAATACAAAAGATATGTCGGCATTTTATTAGGTGCGATTTATGGAATTACTTATCGGGTTCTGTGTGAACAAGATATACTTCCTCAAAGTGATTTTTTTGATTTCAATATTTATAGCGTTTCGTTTATTTGGGTTTTGCCAGTCGTAATCAGCGTTATTCCAATATTCATTGCTCAAGAAGAAATCCTCGAATCGACTTGGCGAAAAGTCACTTATCCGATTTATAGCGTTTTGCTATTTTTCATTTTTGCATTGGTTACAGGACTAGAAGACTTATTATGTATATTAATATTGACGCTTCCTTTTCTAATTTCGGCAGCTGTAATTGGAATAATCGTGGGTTTTATTATTAAAAAGATAAATAGTAAAAAATTCTATTCCATTCTTCCGTTACCATTTTTAATAATGCCGACTGAGTCGCAATTTCCGAATCAAAAAGAAACGTTTACGGTCGAAAGTTCTATTATTATCAATGCGAATAAAAAGGACGTTTGGAATCATATTATCGAAGTTCCCCAAATTACGGAAGCGGAATATGATGATGGGTTTTTTACATATATTGGTATTCCTCGACTAGTAAAATCACACTTAGAAACTATTGATAGTGAAGTGTTTAGAGTTGGTTATTTCTCAGATAACTTGAAGCCATACGAAACCATTACCAAAAATGATTTTTTGAATTTTGTCAATTTTAAAATCAATCTTGAAAAGTCACAATTGCGAGACTTACCAACCGACAAACATTTATTACAAAGCGATTATTTTAAATTTGACGATATTTCTTACCGTTTAACTCTTACCGAAAAAGGCACAACTAAATTGGTTCTAAGTTGTCATTATACGATGGAATCCAAAATGAATTGGTACGCTAATTTTTGGGCGAATAAGGTCATTCAGGATTTTGAGGTGAACTTATTAAAGGTATTAAAGCGAAAAGTAGAAAGGACGATAGAATGAAATCAGATAAACCAATAGTCAGAAATCTTATAGAAAATTGTGCTGCAAAAGGCATTGAATATATTATCATTTCTCCCGGTTCGAGAAATGCACCGTTGAATATTTCCTTTAATGAAGACAAGCGATTCAAATGTATTTCTGTTCCCGATGAACGAGTTGCGGCTTTTGTCGCTTTGGGAATTGGACAACAAACAGGAAAGCCGGCTTTGATAAATTGTACTTCAGGAACGGCCGCTTTGAATTACGCTCCAGCGATTGCAGAAGCATTTTACCAACAAGTTCCAATGCTAATCGTTACGGCTGATCGACCGGCAGAATGGACTGGTCAAGGAAACGGACAGACGATTAATCAAGCCAATATTTTCAATAATTATATCAAAAAAAGCTATAATTTACCTGTAAATATTGAACATAAAAATGATGAATGGTTTGTCAATCGTATGATTTCAGAAGCGATTGAGCAGACGATGAATTATGGTGTTTTAGGTCCGGTTCATTTGAATATCCCGTTTCGGGAACCACTTTACGGTACGGAAGATTATTACGGTCAACCACTACCGAAAATTACGAAAACTGCTCCCGTTCGTTCGCAATTGACGAATGAAACGATACAAGAGTTGAGTGAAAATTGGAATCAATCTGATCGAATTTTGATTCTCGTCGGTTTATTACCGAATCATCATCAACTTAATGAGGTATTGGGAAAACTTACCGAAATTGATAAAAGAGTCGTCGTTCTAACAGAAACGACGGCGAATTTAAATCATCCAAATTTTTGTCCTGCAATCGATAAAGTTATCGAAACGTTTGATTCTTCAGTAGAAACCCAAGCCTTCAAACCAGATTTATTGATTACAATCGGTCATTCGATTATTTCCAAAAAAATAAAAGTATTACTTCGTCCAGGAATTGATGATAATCAGCCATTTCACCGGATGACTTGGCATATTGGTAAAGAGGCGTTTCATTTGGATACGATGCAATCTTTGACACACCATATTCCGGCCTCCGCCAATGACTTTTTTGAACAATTCATCGAATATATTTCACCGAATTCAAACGATAATTATTCAAAACTTTGGCAGAATCGAAATCGCCAAAATGAAATTGGTCATGAGGAATTTTTAGAATTATGCGAATGGTCAGATATTAAGGCGTTTCAAGGGGTTTTGGAAGTATTGCCGAAAGGTACTAACTTACAAATGGGAAACAGTTCAGCGGTCCGTTATATCCAGTTATTTAAGCAAAGAATAGATGTTTTATATAATTCGAATCGAGGTGTGGCAGGAATTGACGGCTGTACTTCTACGGCAGTTGGAGCTGCAATTGTAAATCATCGTCCTACGACAATTATTACCGGTGATATTTCATTTTTCTATGATAGTAATGCGTTCTGGAATAGTCATTTATCAGAGAATTTACGAGTGGTTTTGATTAACAATGGCGGTGGAAATATCTTTAGAATCATTCCGGGACCAAGTACGACGAACCAGTTAGAAGACTATTTTGAAACACATCATAATTTAGAATCTGAACATATTGCTCGATTGTATCAATTGAATTATTATCAAGCTAATTCGGTGGAAACATTGGCAGAAGCCTTAAAATTATTTTATGGAAAACAGGAAAATAGACGACCTGCGATTTTGGAAATTAAAACACCAAGATTAGAAAATGATAAGGTGTTGAAACGATATTTTGAATTTTTAAAAAATAAAATTCAAGGTTAGGGAGGTTATTTGTTTCCTTTAATAAAATCTCCCACAAAAGTGTCCGTTTGTAAAGTAAATTTGCAGGACGACACACAGTTAAAACTAAAAAAGCCAGCTTGATTCGTCAAGTTGGCTTTTTTAGTTTTATCGGAAAGTTTTATCTTATTTTTTTTCAGAACCTAATAATTCTCCTTTGATATTATAATAGTGCATTGCGGTAACAACTTTGCCAATATATTCATAAGAGATTTTAGCAATGTCATAATCATCATTATCCATCATACGAGTAACTGTTTGGTTATCAGCATTTAAGTACGATTGTTGACTAATTTGGCCGTTATTATTATAAGCATATTGAACAATCGGAGCAGTTTCACTCACTAATTCTTTACTAGAGTTATAGCGTTTTTCTGTCAATAAGCGATTGTTGTCATCATAAACATATTTGATGATCGAAATTCCTAAATCCAATAAGTTATAATATTTATCAAAGTAAGTCGCTTTAGTACGATTTCTGTTCGAGTCATATTCATATTGAATCATTGCTGGTCCTGCAAAAGCTGCTTGAGTTGCTACTTTATCCTCATCGAAATATTGAACTTTAGTGATGTCACCATTCTCATTGTATTGATATTCATAAATCGAGATTCCTGCATCATCACTTGTCAGTTCTCCATCAATCGTATAATTTCTTTGAGCAACTAATAAATTATTTTTGTAGTAAGAACGTTTCACTAAATCAGCTTCTGATAATACTTCATTCTCTAAATGATAACCTTTATTTTTATTTGCTAAATCTCCAAACTCATTCACAATTCTATCACTTGATATTTCTGATCTTGCAATCGTTAATTCAGGATTGTCAAAAATGCAAGAATATAGTTGTGCATCTGAAGTGGCTGCACAAAGTGTAAAAAACAGGATAGTTAAAGGTTTAGTTAAAGTCATTGTCTTAAGGTTTAAATTACTTACTCTATCTTTATAATATCTAAAACGATACCACATTTTATTTTACTCCATTTAAGACGTTGTTTTATAATATTCAATATCAATGTTTACAATGAACATTAAAATAATTAGTCATATGATACAATAGTACGAAAAAATATAATGTAAATCAATTTTTGAATTTATTACGTTGATAAATAGTAAATTAAATAAATGTAAATTACATATATTAATAGTTCGTGGATATTCTCAAAAAATAAGATTTATGCATAAGTATGAAAATGTAATATGTTGATAATCAGTTATTTATATTTTTATTGTTTAAAATGATAAACTATTGATTAGGAGTAAATTATAAACTTTTAATCAATTATTGATACATAACGATTAAAAATGAAGGAAAGTATATTAACGATAAGAAGGAGGAATGGCATTATAAAAATATAGAATTAATCTATAATGGATGTGAGAACTTCTTAAGTTTATATCGCTCAAAATGAATAATATACCCATTTCAAAAAGTATAAAAGGAATTATTCTTTGAATATTATTTTGAATTTTAGGCTTATCAAGTTATAAACGAAGGCAATAAAAAGCATGGTTCGTCAAGTTCCGATTCCAAAAATTGTCAGGTAATAAACTTCCACCAAAAATATTACCAGTGATAATCGCTCCGAGAATAGCGAATTAAATCAGACAATAAAGGCAAAAAACTATTTAGGGTTCTAATAAAAAATGAAGTTTGTTTGTTTTGAAACTTTTCAGTTGAGACTTAACTTAAATGAAAACGTACTTTTTTGAATCCTTTGTCCAATAATGGGATTTAAATGAGCTGTTTCTCAAAATTAGTAACGGAAAAGGTCCTCCGTAATATTAAGACTCTGGAACTAATGGGTAATCATTGCTGAAATCCCACTAAAGCAATTCCTTTTCCAATTAATCCGAAGATTAAACCAATTGAAAATTCGTTCGAAAGTTTTATTTTGTATTGAAAATGAAATATATAGCTATATCATCTTTTATTTTGACGACATCAAAATTCAAAACTAATTGATTACGTATATCAGTGGATTATTTATTTCTGGTTCCTTTATATAAAGTCCGTGATACATTACTTAATGCACACGGACAAGCGAATAAAATCGCTGTAAAACACATTTATCGCTATAGAGGAGTGATAAATCAACCAATAAACGCTTATAATTATGGCAATTATCAAAAATTATAAGGGTGAACGTTTGCTCAATTTTATCACTCCTTTAAATTAAAATCGGAAGCAGATTTGGTGAAAGTATTATCCTTCCAAAGGTGCTTCAAATAACTTTTCGACATTTCCATGGTCTCGCCAATTTTTTTGTAAATCTGCTTTACTTTGTCGGTTACAAAACTACAGTCAACATTCGACTGAACTTTCCTGATAATAATATTAGAGGATATTGATACCTGATTATTACTAATAATTGTATCACTTTTTTATGATTTGGTTAGGGCAACCGTTTCTGATTTATCTTCGTTTCCCGGAACGTCGAAAATTGGAAAATAAAATTTATGATTTTGTTTATACGTAATCGTATCATAGGTTTTCTTTGAAACCATTTACCAAAAAAGAAAGAAAACTAAATCAACCATGGAGTCTATAAGATTGCCAAAAACAAAACCTACAATGTCTAATTTATAAAAAAAATATTTGAGAAGTATTTAGTCTTATTGGCTTGCTACTTTTGTATCTACCTGTATCGTCTGATGTTTGAACCCACCCTAACTCCTCGACTTTAAGGGGGGATTTGGGGTGGATTCAGAGAAAATAGTTTTTACGTAGAGACTGTTTTTTGATAAACAAAGAAGCAGTTATCCTTCTAAAAAACAACTGCTTACATCCTACTGTGTAACAACCCAATAAAACACTATTTTTACAATCGGTGAGTTACATACTGGTTCGTGTATGTCCACCAATTTTTATATTTTACTTATTTGAAAAAACTCTTCGCCGTTTTTATTTTGATTGATCAAATTTTATTCGTTCGTAAAAATTGCTTGAAGCTAAAATAGAGACTTTCAAATATCCATTAATACTCAAATTTTATGCTGTGAATCGCTTCAATTATTTCTATTCTATTTATTAATTATTTAATTTTAACTTTTGACTAATTTTATGTGATTAATCATGGAAACGTTATGAGTTTGGCAAACTTATCGAATAATCAAAACTGGAACTTGCTGATTATAATTCAATACTTTTTCCACCACACTACCAATGAATAATAATTCCACGGTAGAATGTCCTTTTGCGCCAATTCCAATTAAATCTATTCCATAACGAACCGCATACTTGACAATATAATGTCCGATACTTGGCAAATCCATTTGGACAATTGCCTTGTTTATTTTTTGGTTAGGAACGTATTTTCTTAAAAAAGAATCCAACATCAAATTGGTGTTTTTGACAACTATTTCTCTAAATTGTTCAGGCGTTTTGCTCAGCCGATAGGTACTTAAGTTCGGTAATTCAAATACATTCAAAACTGTAATTTCAACATCTGGATTTAATGCTTTCGCAAAATTGACCGTTTCTTGTAATGCTCGGCCGCTATTGTCAGAAAAATCAACTGGAACAAGGACTTTACGCACGTTTGTTGTAGAGTTTTCTGGAATAATGAAGGCATTCCCTTTCGCTTTTCGAGCCAAATTTCGAGCAAGAATTCCGTGGTTATCGGTATGTTCTCGCTGCCCAATCAACACTAAATCACTTGTATTCGCTTTCGATAACAACTCCGCCAAAGGTTCCCCTTCCAAAACTTCACAATTAATTTCGCCATTAAATTCTGGTAAACTTGAATGAACTTTGATAATTAATTCTTGAGTAACATTTTTATTAATTTCCCAAACGGTTTCCCAGTTTTCTCTGCCAGTAGCGGTCAAAGTTTTGAAAAAATCCAAACGTGGAACAACGTGTGTAAAGCTAACTTGTGTCACTTCTAATTTTTTTGTTAGTAATTCAGTATATCTCAAAAGCACCTCATCCGCATTTGTGAAATCCACGGCGACTAATATATTTTTAATGCTTTTCATAGTTTTTATTTTAACTAGTTTCTATTGCAAAGGTAGGCCTGCGGCAAGACAATTAATGTGACTGCCGTCACAAGAAAAAGTGATAATTGTCAGTTACTGGAAATATTTGTCTTGGTGTATTATGGGTTACGGAAAGGGTTGAAAATGGGAATGAAAATCCTGTCAAGTTTTAAAAGCTTGATAGGATTGGAATAAAAACAAAAAAAATATCTCTTCTCTCGTTCACAAGTAATTATAATTTTCACTTCCGAAAAATCAAAACCAAAATGCTCAATTTCTATTTTATCTTTTATGATATTGACGGAAGTCAAATCATCCTATTTTTCAAGTTTTTCAAACTTCACCTTTTCACTATTCACAAGAAAAACCGTATCGTCAGTATGCTGTTGTTTTATGGATTCATAATGAGCATAACTTCGGTGAGAAGCGTCATTCCCATTGGTAACAAAAGCGGAACGATACGGTGAACAATTCGTCATTAATAAAAAGAAGAAAGCAAAAATAATAGTTTTCAGAAATTTCATATTGATAGGTTTTTGGTTAAAAAGATTAAAAATAGGGAATTTATTGTGGCGAAATAAATTTGATTATAAGCCCAATGCTTTCGTACATTCTTAAGTAATCAAAGGCAATTAAAATGGAAAATAATCTAAAAAAGGTAAATCGTTTTTCCGTGATAATCACAAAAATTGGTGATCATAGTAATGATATTCAATATTGGATAATATTGGTCGGAATTAAGCGATTAAGATAAATGGCAGAACGTAGAAAAAATTATAATAATTAAAAATATGACATTGAGCAAGGGTTTTAGAGCGTTTACAGAATTAAAAAAAACAAAATAAAGCTATTAAAAACCTGCGAAATTGGCGAAGGCTACAGAAGAGATTCTATAAAATCAAAACGAAAAAAGCCGCTCGAAAGCGGCCTTTTTTATCAGTCAATCATCATATTTATATAATTTCAACGCCTCGATTAAGGTGATGAGTTTGTCAGCGTAACGCTTGTCGGTCGCATAACCGGCAGTACTTAATCCTTTTGCCCAACCTTTATAATCAGTTTGATCCAAACTCAATAAATGCTTGTAACGAGGTTTTTGTAAAAATAAACTGTGTGTGCGATAGCTTTCCCACGCACTTTTGTGAACCAGAAAAAAGTCCTTATGTGTATCGTCCGTAGAGTTTTTGCAATGCCCTTTCGCACAAGTTCGGGAAAAACATTTAATCCCAAAATGATTGTTGTTTTCCTTTGCCAATCGAGAACCGCCAGCATCGCTTTCCAAAAGCCCTTGAGCCAAGGTAATGCTTGTCGGAATGCCGTATAAATTTTGCTCGATTTTCGCAATCGGGACGTAGCGACTCACATAAGCATTGACCGTCATCCGTTTTTCAGCTACGGTTTTTAGTGGAATATTATGACGTTTCGCATAAGTTGGGTTCATGACGAACGCAATATTGGCAAATTCATTTGTACTATTATTGTCCTTTTTTGGCTTATCCTTAAGCGAACCCGAAGGTAACGTAGTCGACTTTGGTGTCGCATTATCTAAACTCATGGTCGTTTGAACTACTTTCGGATAAGCATCGGTTTCCTGATTTTTAATGTTTTTTGCGGTTTTTTCGCCAATGCTAATCTGAAAGCTTACGTTTTTGGAAAGCATAAACCACGCAGCTACGATGAGTAGGCTCCATTTAAACCAGTTTGTATGCATCATAAAATTGGTTTTAGAGACCATTTTATGCATTGAAGTGCTGACGAGGTGTTTCGTTTTTGTCATCATTTTGATTATCCTCTTAATTTTGATAAATAAATAAATTTGTAGTGTAAAACTACCGTTAATAATTAGTTTCGAATAGTCGGGACGGCTTTATAAAAATGTTTATGTTGTATCATTTTTTTTAGTTATAATGTGTGTTAGCAAAGGTTAAAATAAAAAATTATCTTGTATTTAAATGTGAATGTTATATTACGTCCATTATTTGTCTATAAAACCCACTTTATATAAATCGTATTTTAGCACATTTTGTTTCAAATTTAATTAACAACTTTTAGACGAAGTGTAAACAAAAAGTTACTACTGTTTTAACATTTTTTGAAACTTTTTTAACATTCCTTAAGCAGTTCTAAACTTTCCTTCCACAGAAAACATTGGAAATTGAAACTTTCAGATGCAACCGTAAATGTAAAGCCTAAAAAAATCCATCATTTTAGCACATGCCGCAATTCTGTGGGCATAAAGACTTAATATTTGAAAAGTGACTAATTTTTCAATTGATAAAAAAGTGGACTTTTGGTACTGTTGCTTCGAATAAATGGTGGTGTGCACTGTAATAGTGGCAGGCTTTGGATTCGTTAGGTTTTCTAAATTGGAGCTATTTTTGGGTTTGAGTTTATATTTGAACTTGAATTTAAATCTTCGAAAGTGTTTGCTTTCGCTGAATCTTTCCCGTTTCTGTTCGTTCAAAAATTGGTAAATAATAGATTCTTTTTGGCATTTCAAATTTCGATAAAACAGATTTTAATTTAATTTTTAGACTTTCAATATCAAATTCGCCTTCATTTTCTATTACTAATAGGATTCGACTTCCTAGCTGTATATCATTTTCTGCAGCGATAAAAAAGTCTGTATTAATAAAATTCGCAATTCTTGATTCAATATTTTCAGGATTAACTTTTATGCCGCCAGTATTGATAATATTATCAAAACGTCCAAGCCATTCAAAATTAGATGCAGAGTGTAGATTTATAATATCATTTGTAATAATTTGATTTTCAGATAGATAAGGTGCATTTATAATTAAGCACTCTCGTTTATCTTTTGAGAAATCGACATTTTCTAAAGCGTTATAAAAGTTGGTTTTGTGTATGCCGTTGAGTGTTTTTATGGCAACATGCGTAATGGTTTCTGTCATTCCGTAAGTCGCAAAACATTGATTTTGGGTAGTTTGTAATTTTTGCAACAATAAATTATCAACAACACCGCCGCCAATGATTACTTTTTTAATTTTATCGAATTGATTTGGATGATTCTTTAAGGAATTTAAAACTTGCAGTGGAATCATTGCACTGAATTGAAAATCCTTATTTTCTATATTTCTCAATGGATTCCCTGATGGTTCGGCTAAATACAAATTTAGGCCCAAAACGATTGCTCGAACGACCATCATTTTTCCCGCAATATAATCACAGGGTAAACAAAGTAAGGCTTTGTCATTTGGTTTTAAATCAAAGAATTTTCCGGTTGCTTTGGCACTTGCAATCATTCGTGTCTTTTTTAATCGAATGATTTTCGGCGTTCCTGTTGAGCCGGAAGTTTTGACTTCTACGAAATCATTATCATCCAGCCAAGTTTTTATAAAGTTCCAAAAAGAAACCTCCCAAGCGGTCTTTTGAGTTTGAGTGCTTAGGCTTTTGAGTTGTTTTTTATGGAGTTGTTGATTATTTAAGGTGAGCATTTTATTGATTTTATTACGATTGCGATAGTGCTTATTGTGATATATAATAAAAATTGAATCATCCGTCAAAAGTAAACATTTGCATATTCGAAATTGTCATCTTCCTTACAATTACTTTACTTGTGATGATTTATTAATAACAATTAAAGTTTTCAAACGTAACCTTTGTGAAAAAGATATACTTTAATTTTCAAATCAAAATTAATGAAAAACGTATTTACAAGCTTATTCTTATTTTTTGCGGTTTCCATGATTGCTCAAGTTCCAAAAAATGTCGTCGTTGAACATTTTACAAATACAAGATGTAGTATTTGTGCGAGTCGAAATCCAGGATTTTTTACCAATTTAGGCAATAATCCAAACGTGATTCATTTAGCCATTCATCCCAGTTCGCCTTATAGCAATTGTGTTTTAAATCAACACAATCAGTTGGAAAATGATGCGAGAACAAATTATTATAATATTTATGGTGCGACGCCTCGAATCGTCGTTCAAGGAGCGTCAATTTCAGCAACTACAAACTACGGGGACGCGTCTATATTTACAAGTCAAAGTGGTCAAACGTCACCTTTTACGGTTAGAACTTCTCTTGATGTAAACGGAGGACAGGTAATTATTACAGTTGTTGTGAAAACAGAAGCGATACATAATTTTACAGATTTAAAGCTGTTTACTGCAATTGCTGAAGATACGGTTTTTTATAATGCACCAAATGGTGAGAATGAACATTATAATGTATTTAGAGAATCGGTTTTTGAAACAGAGGGGAAAACAATTACGCCATCAATGATGGTCGGTGATTCGGTGATGTTTACGGAAAATATTGCGTTGGATATGGTTTGGGATGTAAACCGAATTTCATCGATTTCTATCTTACAAGAAAGTGGAAATAAAGCGGTAGTTCAAGCGGCGACTTCAAGAAACCAATTATTTACAGCTACTGAAAATATCGAAATTGTACCTTTTAAAGTTTATACAGTTCAAAATCGTTTATATTTTCAAGCAGATGATACGGAAGTTTATCAGATACAAGTATTTGATTTACAAGGTCAAATGTTGCGTCAGTTAAATTCAAATGACAGTGAAGAATGGATTTTTGACGATTTAATAACTGGAACTTATTTGGTAAGGGTTCAAAATGAAGAAAAAGTTTGGGCGAAGTTGTGGCCAATTATTAATTAATTTGATTTATTCCTATTAGTTTTGGATTTTCAAGGTTTGAAATTTGAACAATAAAAAGTCAGAAAAGAGATAAAAGGTTTTACAGAACAATTATTAAAACTACTGTTTTTGTGAAAATACTTTTGTGTCTTTTGTGTCTTTTGCATCTTTTGTGTCTTTTTTGGATCAAAAAAATATTCTTCAAATTTTGGATACTGTTTTACACTTTGAAAGCACAAAAATTTGAAATCGAATATTAGTATTTTTAGTTGGTTTATCATGCTTATTATATCTTTTTCTAGTTGTGAGGAACCGCAAGAAGCCATAATTGTAAAATTCATACCTGAAGTCATACAATACGATTATTCCGACAGTATGCTTTTCCACCGTATTGATAATTTTTTTGAAAATCGTTTCCGTTCAAACGGTTTCAATGGCGTTGTTTTATTTGCTAAAAATGGTAAAATCGTTTACAATAAAGCCTTTGGATTTTCGAATTTTAGTGCCAAAGATAGTTTGCAAACTAACGATGCATTTCAATTAGCGTCTGTTTCCAAAACGATTACTGCCGTTGCAATTTTGCGAATGGTGGAAGATAGTTTGATTCAGTTAGACCAAACTATTCAAGATTTTTTTCCAAAATTTCCTTACGAAAAGATTACGATTCGACAACTTTTGTCACATCGTTCTGGTTTGCCCAATTATATGTATTTCGTGGATCATATCTGGGAAAATAAAGACAGCTCCATTAATAATAATGAGATGCTGACGATTATGCAGCAAGACACGCCAAAGCGTTACTATCTGCCCGATTTTAAATATAATTATTGCAATACAAATTATGCGATTTTGGCTTCTATTATCGAAAAAATTACGCACGATACATATGAAAATTACTTGGCTAAAAGCATTTTTGAGCCTTTAAAAATGGAAAATGCTTTTGTTTATAATCGAAATATTCAACCGAACTTGCCTCAAGAAGTGATTGGTTATAATGGAATTTATAGACAGAAAGAAAATATTTATCTTAATGGAATCGTCGGCGATAAAGGGGTTTATGCTTCCGTAATGGATTTATATAAATTGGATAGAGGGTTATACGAATCGAAATTTATTGATCAAAATTTACTGGCCGAAGCTTTTACACCACATAATCCTGACCTTACCCGTCGTAATCGGGATAATTATGGTTTAGGTTGGCGAATCCAGCGGCCTTCTAAATACGGAAAGGTCGTTTATCATGGCGGTTGGTGGAAAGGTTTTAAAACTTACTTTATTAGAATGATTGATAAAGACCAAACAATAATCGTACTAACGAATGTGACTCGTGGCGGTTATTTGAATAAGATGGATATGGAAAGTTTATTTAGCCAAGAGTTTTATTCCAATTGAGAATGTGGAATTAGGAATTATTTGACCGTTAGGATGATCATCATTCAACGGTTATAATTCTTAATTCCACACTTTTAATATCTAATTAGAATTGTCAAACATTTTTTGACCAAAAGCTAACGCTTCCATCAGATAAGCAATACCTAAATGCACAATTAAACCACCAAAAACATTACGAGTATAATAGGCCACAACACCCAAAATATAACCACCAAAAAAGGAACTTAATGCTTCGCCAAATGGCTTCCCGAAATGTACGAAACAATATAAAACGGCCATTGGTAGAATTCCTTTTTTACCAATCATCGAAATCATTCCTAAAACTAAAAAACCACGGAAAAACAATTCGACCGAAATGAAATCTGAGCCATAAGAAATTTCATAAATTAAAACGGTAATCCATTCTGGAACTTGCAAAAATGCCGTAGCGTTATAATCTCGATATGTTGGATACTGAGCCAAAAAGTCGGACTGAAAAGACGCCCAAATTAGTAAAGGCAACATCAAGGCAATCATCGCAAAATATGGTTTTAACGTTCCGCCTTTTAGAGTTAACCCATAAAAATGTTCTTTTGGTTCTTGTGTGAATTTCCATAAAATAAAGAGGGGCAAAACATTAGTAAACAAACTCACTAAACGGTCAAATGATCTCGCTCCGAAGTAATATAATTCTCTTGGTAATATCCATTTTGCAATATCATCGTCCCAATAAAAACCAATATCAAATGAGATAATAGCGATTCCGATTACTGAGATGATCCAAAATCGGCGATTGCGTAACCATTCCCAATCTTTGGTAAAAAAGATGCAAATTAGAACTGTTCCGAAGTATGCAAAACTATAAAATGCAAAAAATAATGCATAATAAATCAATTGACCACGGAACATTCCATCCAAAATATCATCTTCAAAATTTCCTTCCACTCGTCTGGTATCAAATATTTCCCACCAATCAATGAAGAAATTGGAATATAAGCAAATGAAGCAAAATAGCATTACGAGTAGGTGTAATTGCCAATTAAAATCATTTTTAAAATGATCTTTGAAATATTTTAAAAGTGTTTTCATTCTTTTAAAAGAGTTTTAGTAGTTTTAGATTTTTGTAGTTTCTATTTATCTGAATGACAAAACTACTGAAACTAATTAAACTTAAATATCATAAATGGATTTTACACCTTTAATCATGTGGCTTGGATTTGGAATGTCTGCTTACGCAGTCGTTGCCAATGACGTGATACAAACTCTAGGCACATTCCTCACCTCAAATGAAAATGATATAAAATGGGGTGTTTTGTGGCTTTATGCTGCGGCCATCGTGACACTCGTTTTGACTTTAGGTTGGTTTGATCCTTTTGATTGGTACGATTATACTCGTGGTGTCGCTTATGGTCGCTTAGACGATTTTGATATTCCGGTAAAATACAATTGGTATTATCTCATTCCGCCATTTGTACTGATTTTAATTACTCGATTTGGAATTCCTGTAAGTACGACTTTTATGATTTTGGCTCTTTTTTCTTTGCATCGAGTTCCAAATGATGTCGGTGAAATCTTTGCTTCAATGATCAGTGTGGATTCAATGTTGGGTGAAATGATTCAAAAGTCGATTATTGGTTATGTCGTCGCTTTTTTATTCGCAGGAGTGGTCTTTATTATTATTAGTCTAGTAACTGAAAAGTATTTTATCAATAATCCAATGCCTTCCAATCAACGATTTCTATGGATGACTGCTCAGTGGGGAATTACAGGTTTTCTTTGGTGGCAATGGTTACAGCAAGATTTAGCAAATATTTATATATTCTTAGGTGGCGGAGATGATAAAAGTGCTGTTATTTTCATGGCTTCGTTAGTATTGCTTTTGGTACTTTTAGCTTTTGTATTTAAACGAAAAGGTGGTGCCGTTCAGAAAATCGTTCGTGAAAAAATTAATACAACTGATATTCGATCAGCGACTTTTATCGATTTGATTTATGGCTTGGCATTATATGCTTTTATGGATGATTATTTTGGGCTTTGGGGAGCAAAAATTCCGATGAGTACGACTTGGCTATTTGTTGGATTATTGGCAGGTCGGGAAATTGCGATTAAGGTCATTATGGATAGAGAAGTGTCAAAAGAAACAATACGGATGGTTTTGAGGGATTTGGCAAAAATATCTATTGGACTATTTGTAAGTGTCTTTTTAGTTTTTCTGATTAAAATATTGGCAGCCTAGTTTTGAATGATAATCAGAATTAAGTATCAAGTAGCTCAAAGTTACTTGATGATTAATTCTGATTTATTCACAATCGCTCTTATACTTTTTCCTAACGGTCGATTATACTCCTTTATCGTTGCATCTAAGTGCTTATAAGTATAGTTTTTTGTCCCAACTTTATCTTTCATAAATGGAAAATCCGCCATTAATATGCTCAGTATTTTCTTATAATTTGTCTTATTGACCACATAAAGTATATCATCTTTTTCTAGATAAACGATGTGTTCTATGCTTTGATTACTACGGGTTTCGATATAATAATTATAAATACTGATATTTCCGATAACTTCTTGTTGAACCAAAACTTTATTAGAACTAAATGGAACTGGTGGTTTTTCAACGGTTTTTTTTGTGTAGAGAATCCATTTTACATCATATTCCTGAGCTAATCTATTCCAGACTTTGACCTTGAAGGAATACGCTTGTAAATCCTTCGCCCGGTATACTCGTCTTTTACCCTTTTCATTAATGAATTTCACCTTTACTTGATTCATCGTAATACTTAACATCTGAATCTTACCTTTCAGCGTATCACCAGATGTAGTGATAAGAAAGCCGCTGTAAGTTTTTTTGGTAATGTTTGGAATGTTTAAATTAGCATAACTTACACTTATTCCTACCAATGCGAATATAAACAGCATTGATAATCTTTGAATAAATTGTAATCTCATAAATTAAATAATTTGAAAATTAGTTGCTGTATTCGTAATAATCAAAACATAATGTTAAATACAATATATAAGTTGCTACGAGTCAATTTTTTGCAAAATAGTAAAAATTAAAATAGCAAAGTAATTTATGGAAAATAATATTAATATGGTAGGATACTTACTTAACTTATGACCAATAGTTACATTATAATTTTTTAAATGTATTCACTATTTAAATCAGTTCCTATTAGACTTTATTAAAAAGGAACAAAAAAGGCAATATCTCTTTTGAGATACTGCCCTTTACTATCTTATAAACGCCAAAGAACTTATGATGTTAAGCTTCTTTTTCATTCTGTCTTTCTTTCAATACTTCCTGTACCTTTTGCATCTGTAATGCAGCTTTAATAATCATACTTTGCTGATAATCCATGAATTCTCTGTGAGCCAAAAACTGACGACAAACATCAAAAGTCGCTGTATTTGATCGCATTTGAGTTTGAGTACGTTCCTTGATGTGATATTCACAGTTATTAGAACGGATCCAACCAAATTCATATTCATAATTTACGATTTGAGAAATCATATTTAATGAGAACAAATGCTTGGTATAACGCTGAAGTAATCGTTGCGTATCAACAATTTTTAAATCTCGATGAAATCGAACGCCTGCTTGCTTACACAAAGTTACGTCACGGCTTCCTCCGAAAGTCACCAAAGTTTCCACATCCTGATATTTCATAATACCAGTCATGAATTGATTTAGTTGCATTTTAATTTTGTCTGCCTCTTTTTTCTTCTTCGTTTCAATATTTCTTGGCAATTCAAAATCATCTTTAAAACTCATTCTTCGCTGCGTACCCATATCTAAAACCTGGAAATTACGACCAACCGTAATTCCTAAATCATCAGAAACACCATTACTCAAAACGATTTGAAGATCACTTCTAAATTGTTTTGTGTAAATTCTCATTTCATCCGTATCTGGTTTATAAATAAGAATAGAAGCGTCATTTACTACTTTTTTCCATGGAGTCCCGCCATAAATATGACCGTACTTTAATTCCATAAATGCTATTGCTTTGTCCATACCTGTTGGGTTTTTGTGACTATTTTTAATCTTAGATTAGATTTAAAATAAATCAGTAATTATTAAATTTTGTTTTCTTTGGCGTTAGGATTTTAAGTATAATCAAACAAACTAAACTCAAACTGAACTTAACCGTTCAATCACCTTTATCACAATTTTCCCAAATAAGCCATACTATAAAACTAAAATTACATTAAAGTTAATTAGCTTTTTTGCAATTTTTGAAGTTCTCGGCAATTTACTTGATAAACACCAAATTTAAAATTAAAGGACTAAGGATTTTATTAAAATATGCTAAATATGTTAAATATATAGACATATTGCCTTCAAATCATTGATGTTTCATTGATTCTTTAGTCAAAATTGCCTTTAATTCGTCTGGAGAAGGCAGGGCTTTCAATTGATAATCAGAAACACCAATCGGTTGCGACATTCCTCGAAGAGCGTATTCTGCTGTAATATTATCCTTTGTTTTACATAATATTAAGCCAATTGAGGGATTATCAGAAGCTGTTTTTATGGTGTCATCCAAAGCGGAGAGGTAGAAATTCATTTTGCCAATATATTCTGGTTTGAATTCGCCCGTTTTTAATTCAATCGCCACATAACAATGTAATCGAGTATGATAAAATAACAAATCTATATAATAATCATTATGGCCAATTTCCAAATTATACTGCTGCGATATGAACGCAAAACCTGCCCCTAATTCTAATAAAAATTTAGAGATATTTTCAATCAGTTGCTTTTCTAATTCCGTTTCTTTCGCCCGTTCTTCTAAGTTCAAAAAATCAAAAATGTACCTATCTTTTAAGGCTTGCTGTACCAGATCCGACTGAGGTTCAGGCAATGTTTTTGAAAAATTAGAAATCACTTTTCCTTGTCGTTCAAATAATTGTAACTCAATCTGATGGGACAAAACATTTCGGGACCAACCGTTTTCAATCGTTTTTTTAGCGTACCAAGTTCGAGTTGTTTTATTTTCTAACTTACTCATTAATAAACAATTATGACCCCAAGGGATTTGTGCAACAACCTGTTGCACAAACTCAAATTCAGAATATGTTTGGGCAAATTGTCGCATATACTTCAAGTTCCGCTCCGATAAGCCTTTCATATCAGGAAAAGCCGTTTTCAAATCTTTCGACAGTTGCTGAATCACCTTCGTTCCCCAACCTTCTTCCGCTTGTTGCTTCAAAATTTGATTTCCAATTTCCCAATACAACTCAATTAAAACCCGATTCACTGCCAAAACTGCCTTTGTTTGACTTTGATGAATTGAAGATTTAATCTCTTGTAGGGTATTGCTATAATTATTGACTTTCATGATAAAAATTTTTTTCTCACAGACATCGCTAATCACGCAGATTTCAACTTGAATAGATTACGAATTATTTTAAATCGAGTACTACTGTGATTTTATTGTGTAATCAATAAATCAATAAAAAAATTTGCATAATCAGCAATATCTGTGGGCGGAATCTAAATTGATAAATACACATTTGCGATTCGTTCCTGCGTGATGCCGATATATTTTCTCGTGATTGAAATATTAGAATGATTAAATATTTCTGAAAGTAAAATTAATGCATCTTCACTTCGCTGATTTGTTTCATATACTCGCAAAGCAAAAGTTTTACGCAAAGTGTGCGAACTCGGGTTTTGGGTGATAATATCGAAACGTTCAAAAATTTGTTTAATTCGATTATTTGCACCAACAACTGTCAATGATCGATTTCGATTTGGTCCTCTCTTTCCCTTGAAAATGAATTGATTAGAATCAAGAGGTTGAATAATAGATTTAACCTCTTGAGTGATGACCTGTAACTTTTTATTAAAGTTAATTCTTCGAGTCTTTCCCGTCTTTTGTTCCGTCATTTCCAAAATCGGATTCTGTAAGTCTTCCCAACGTAATTTTAAAATATCAGAAATCCGTAAACCAGTATAAAAACCCAACGCCATCATCAATCGACTTTCTGCCAGTTCGTTTGACTCTCGCATGATCGCCAGAAGTTTCATCGCTGTTGTCCATTTTAAAGGAGCCGTTACCGTTTTTTTACCCATATCATATCTTGAAACGCTAGCCTAGAATTAAATTGTTAAAACTTTATAAAAATAGTGTTTTTTTATAAAAATCAAAGTTTTTAATTTTTATAATTCGTATATTATTTTTAATGTATTGATAACCAATTAGTTATTATATTTATAAAACTTTCATTTTTACTAAAAATGAAAGTTTTATAAAACAACTTAATTTTAAGGGTTTGGTAATGAAAATGAATTTGATCAACTTTATGTCAATTATTTGTCACTGATAAATTAGAAGAAACTATGTTAAAGAAAGCAGGAATTGCCTTATTAGGGGTTTTCATCATCATTCAATTTTTTAGAATTGATAAAACAAATCCAGAATATAACGAAGCAGAAGACTTTATTACGATTACTCAGCCTCCAACTGAAATCGCGTCCTTAATAAAATTGGCTTGTTATGATTGTCATTCACATCAAGCTAAATATCCTTGGTATTCGAATATTGCTCCCGTTTCTTGGATGGTTGCAAATCATATTAAAGAAGGAAGAGCACATCTAAATTTTTCAACTTGGACGACTTATCCTGAAAAGAAAGCGGATCATAAATTAGAAGAATGTGCAGAAGAATTGGAAGCAGGTGATATGCCAATGAAATCCTATGTCGTGATGCACCGCGAAGCTAAAATGACGGACGCACAGAAAACGGCTTTAATTGAATGGTTCGAAAGTCAACGGATATAGAAAGTTAGCCGTTTTCAGTTACCAGTTATACAGTATAAAAGTTCAAAAAGGTCAATTCAGAATATTCTGAATTGACCTTTTTTCTATTCTAAGAATTGGTTATCATTTTAAGGTTGAAAAGTTAGGTATTGCTTTAATGTGATTGATTCATCGAAAACGTCGATAAGACCGAAAAAACACTAATCTTTTAAAACTTTCAAACGAGTTATTCTAGAATTTTAGAAAAATAGCCTAACAATAATCTAATATCTTCATAGCATGCTTATAATTAATTTCTCAAGAGTCTTAAAATCTGAATTCTGATCAGGGTCATTTTTTTATGTAACTCAGATCATCAAAGCATTTCCTAAGTTGTCATAAATTTGTCATAGCATAACAGCATAATAATAAAATTAGGTTTAGTTATTTATTACTACAAATGATGAATTATGAACATAATATTCTTACTAACTATCATTAGCGTTATTGTCGCTTCAGGCTTTTTAGCTACGTTTATTTGGGCCATTAAAAGTGGTCAGTACGATGATGATTATACCTCATCGATACGAATTCTATTCGACGACGAATTGAAATATAAAAGAAAAGTAAATTTATTTTATCGAGAATCAACGGATTGAGCACTTTGTCTAGTCTTGAAATAGGGTTACAGATAAAAAATAAAAATAACGAAAAATGAGCATCAATTGAAAATTGATGCTCATTTTTCGTTTTATATGACCTCATCCTAATATTACGTTGTAAGTGCATGACACTAGGTATCAAATAAAAACTAAAAAAATCGTGGCATACGAATATCATCCGCACGATACAGAAAATATCAGCACCGCTTTTTTCTTAAATTTTGCGTTTACGATTATTGAAATTATTGGCGGTTTAATGACGAATAGCGTTGCGATTATGTCCGATGCGTTGCATGATTTGGGCGATAGTTTGTCGTTGGGTTTGGCTTGGTATTTCCAAAAAGTAGCGAAAAGAGGACGTGACAAAACCTTTTCGGATGGTTACAAACGATTTTCGGTTTTGGGGGCGATGATTAACGCAATTGTATTGGTTGTCGGTTCGGTTTTTATTTTGCAAAAAACGATTCCCCGACTTTGGCAGCCCGAAACACCTAATGTTCAAGGAATGTTTTGGTTGGCGATTTTAGGCATTGTAGTAAACGGTGCAGCCGTTTTGAAACTCAAAAAAGGTAGTAGTTTGAACGAAAAAGTGATTTCGTTACACCTTTTGGAAGATGTTTTGGGTTGGGCAGCAGTTTTGGTAGGTAGCATTTTGATGTACTTTTTTGATTTGCCAATTATCGACCCGTTGCTATCTATCGGCATTACAACTTTTATTTTGACGAATGTTTATCGAAGTTTAAAAACGGTCTTAAATATTGTATTACAAGCTGTTCCAACGGATATTGATATTAAAAAAATGAAAACGGATTTTGTTCAAAAATACAGCGAAATTCAATCTATTCACGACCTTCACACTTGGACAATGGACGGTGAATACAACATTTTGACGATGCACATTGTCTTAAAAGAGAATCAAATGATAACCGATTTGAGCCAACTCAAAAAAGACCTCCGACAGGATTTGGAGCATTGCGATATTCAACACGCAACGATTGAGTTTGAAA